>NZ_NCGH01000051.1:0-4334 GCF_002281505.1 Sphingomonas sp. 28-62-20 | reverse complement strand
GAATTGTCGGCGCTAGTCGATGCCATCGTCAGAGAATCTGGCTTCCGATGGTTTGCCTTGGTTCACAATGTCGATTTGGCCAGGCGCAGCAACAAGGCCTTGTTGCTGACGAGCTATCCGGCAGCGTGGGTCGATGAGATCATCGAAGATCGACTTTATCTAGACGACCCAGTCCACGCCGCCTGTACAAAGTCGCCTTCAGGTTTGACCTGGGACCGGATCGGGGATTTTATCGCGATGAGCCCGCGGCAGGCCACGATCCTCGAGCGGGGCCGCGCTCATGGCCTGGACGCAGGTTTCACGATGCCAATCCGCGTCAGCGATGAGCCAGAGGCGATGTTTACGGTGTCTCGCTCAGGCGACCGAGAAGTGACGAGCGACGAGGTGTTGGTGGCTCGTCTCATCGGCACCGTGGCCTTCGATCGCGGACGGTCGATCCTTGGCGACGATCGCCAGGTGTATGCGCCAGTGGCGCTCAGCCCCCGCCAGATTGAGTGTATTGCGTTGGTCGCACAGGGCAAAAGCGATTGGGAGTGCGCGCAGATCCTTGGCCTCGGCCGCGACACGGTTCACGAATATGTCGAGGCTGCCCGCCGTCGCTACGGTGTTCGCCGGCGAACCCAGTTGGTCTTGCGCGCAGTACGTGACGGCCATCTGAACATCGACGCCTTGATCTGACCGCGCGCGGCTCAGACCGCTTCATATTGGTGCCGTGATCCTATCAACGACCCTTGGCAGAACAAGCCGTAGGGGTTCGAGCTCGTTCCCGGCAGACCGATGCTTTGCCGGTCATAGCCATTGCGATCGGCATCAACGTGCACGTCAGCACGACGCACCAATCACTTTGCCGTCGCCAGGTGATCACAGGCACCACCCCCGGCATTTCTCTCATCGCAAGAAGAAAACCGCGCGACCCCCCTGACCGGGGGGATTGCCCCGGAGCGGCATAATCGGTTCAAAAGGCTAGCGATTTCGAGATTTCAAGTGCCGCAATCCAAGCCCTGTTTGGGGCCGCGACATGGAGTAGGAAAATGCCGCGCCGTCGTTACGCCTTCGCCACGCCTTCAAAGGCGATTTGCTTGTTAGTGGCACCAGCGACCACGAACCCAGGCGGTCGGCGATGATCCTCGATATCGCCACCGTCGTCGCGCTTGCACACCAATGTGCGCCGTCGGTGGCGGCGGAAACGCTCGTTTCGGTCGTCCACACCGAAAGCCATTTCAATCCCTATGCGATCGGCATTAACGCCAAGGGCGTTGCAGCCCCTGACCCGGCTAGCCGAGCATCGGCGGCCGCCGCCGCACGGACATTGATCGCCCGCGGCTATAACATTGATCTGGGGTTGGGGCAGATCAACAGCGCCAATCTCAAATGGCTCGGCCTTTCGGTAGAAGATGCTTTTGACCCCTGTCGCAACCTTGCCGCCGCAGCGCGCGTGTTGTCTGGCAACTATCTGAGCGTCGTCCGCTCGAGCCCGTCGACAGAAGCGGCGATCGCGACCGCTGTGTCGATGTACAATACCGGCAGCCGCTCGCGCGGCTTTGGCAATGGCTATGTTGGCCGCGTCTATGCCTCGTC
The DNA here is from genome assembly GCF_002281505.1 of Sphingomonas sp. 28-62-20. Classification (NCBI taxonomy): domain Bacteria; kingdom Pseudomonadati; phylum Pseudomonadota; class Alphaproteobacteria; order Sphingomonadales; family Sphingomonadaceae; genus Sphingomonas; species Sphingomonas sp. 28-62-20. The sequence continues at coordinate 2,756 of NZ_NCGH01000051.1, read as the reverse complement.
GACTGTCGTCGTCCCGGCAATCCGGCACGGCCTAGCGCCGGCCACGCCCACCACCCCTGCCCCGCCACCAGCTCTTGGCACGCAAGCGCCAGCGGCATCAGCGCCGACCATCACGGTTGACTGGGACACATCGGCGGATGCGCAAATGGCCAAATTGATGGTCTTCGGCAGTGCATCCAGCAGCTCACAGAAAGGACAATCCGAATGACCGCTTTTGCGACAACCTCCGCCGTTTGGCTCACTCCGCGCCGACGCACGTTCACACAATATCTGGCGCTGGCCGTCACCGTCTTGGCGGTGTCGTTGCTGCTGACCGATCCGGCCTATGCTCAGGCGGCAGACGGCGTCACCTCGATGGCCGAGAACATCAAGACATGGCTGACCGGGACATTTGCCAAGACGATTGCGGTGATCGCGGTCGTCATCGTCGGCTTTATGTTTTTTACCGGTCGGGCAAGCCTCGGGCTCCTGGTCACGGTGATCGTCGGGATCTTCATCGTGTTCAGCGCGCAGTGGATCGTCGATACCATCACCGGCGGCGCGTGAGTACGGCGGCGTGGACGACGAAAGGCTCCGGGAAGAAACGCTCTTCCTCGCCGTGACGCGGCCAACGATGTGGCTTGGGGTGCCGATCGAGGCATCCCTGCCCATCGCGTTGGCCGCGTGCCTGACCCTCATCATCACCGGCAATCCACTCTATGCGATGGCACTGGCGGGCGCCTTCCTCGCCATTGCGCGGCTGATCGTTCGCCACGACGCCAATGCCTTTCGCTTGTTGTGGCTGTGGACCATGACGAAGGCGCGCTGCCGAAACCGCGCGTGGTGGGGCGGTAGTTCCTATTCCCCGCTGCCGATCGATGGTGCCAAGCGTCGAGGGTTCGCTCGTGGCTAGTGGCGCGATTTCGCTCGGTGCCACGTCAGCCCGAACGCCTTGGCGAATCCTTAAGAACGAGGCCGACCCCGCGCGTTACCTGCCCTATGCGCGCCATATCAACGATCACGTCATCGCGCTTGATGGCCGCGATCTGATGATGATGTTCAAGCTCGACGGTCTCGCGTTCGAGACGGCCGATCCCCTCCATCTCAACGACTGGCACGAGAAGCTGAACGGCACGCTGCGCAACATTGCCGACGATCGTCTCGCGATCTGGACCCACATCGTGCGCCGCCCAATTACCGATTATCCGCACGGAGAGTTCCGGTCGGATTTCGCTGCAGATCTGGACGCGAAGTACCGCGCCCGAGTCACGGCCAAGCGTATGTTCGTCAACGAACTGTATCTGACCCTGATCATGCGCCCGTCCGTTGGTTCGGCCGATCGCACGGGGGTTTTGCTGCGCCGCCTCTCTACTGCCCGCAAGGAGGGCGAGGAGGTCGACGAAGACGAACTTGCGCGCTTTGAGGACAAGGCGCGCGACATCGAGAAGCTGCTGGCCCGATGCCGGCCGCTCCGGCTCAGCCTCTACGAACATAATGGCCTGATGTTCTCGAAGCCCCTTGAGGTACTGGAGCTCGTGATGATGGGCCGGGCGGCGCGCGTCCCGCTCGTACGTGGTCATCTGGGCTCTGCCATTTACGGTGAGCGCGTCATCTTTGGCCGGGAAACCGTCGAGGTGCGCGCGCATGACGAAAGCCGATTCGTCGGCTTGTTCGGCATTCGCGAGTATCCGGCCATGACCAGGCCCGGTCAGATGAACGCCCTGCTCTCACAGGATTTTGCGTTTGTCGTGACGCAATCCTTCGCATTCATGGGCAAGGCCCGTGCGTCGGAGCGGCTGCGTCGGCGTCAGAACCAGATGGCATCGACCGAAGATGCCGCTGCCAGCCAAGCAATCGAACTGGCCGATGCGGCCGACGACCTTCAAAGCAATCGGTTCGTGCTCGGCGAGCATCATTTCTCTCTCGCGGTATTCGGTGAAAACCAGAAGCGTCTGGCCGAGAACCTGTCGACGGCTCGGGCTGCGCTGGCGGACGCCGGTCTTGTATCGGCGCGCGAAGGCCCGGCGCTTGAAGCTGCCTTCTGGTCGCAGCTACCGGGCAACTTCTCGTGGCGGGCGCGGCCGGCCGCGATCACTTCGCGCAATTTCGCAGCGCTATCGCCGTTCCATACCTTCCCGGCCGGAAAGCCCGATGGCAATCACTGGGGCGCGGCGATCGCGCTAATGAAGACCGCTGCCCAATCTCCCTACTATTTCAACTTCCATGTGAACGATCTCGGCCACACGCTGATCATCGGCCCCTCGGGCGGCGGCAAGACCGTGGTTCAGAACTTCCTGATGGCGCAGCTTGAGAAGACGGGCGCGCAGCAGATCTTTATCGACAAGGATCGCGGCGCGGAGATCTATGTGCGGTCCTCGGGCGGCACCTACCTCGCGTTGCGAAACGGTGTGCCGACCGGGTTCGCCCCGCTCCGCGCGCTCGATCAGACGCCCGGCAATATTGTCTTCCTCGGCAGACTGATCCGGCATCTCGTGACGCCAACTGGATCGCAGCTCGGCGTTACCCAGGAGAGGATGATCGACGAGGGTATCCTCTCGATCGGGCGTCTCCCTCCGGAAGAAAGGTCAATTCTCGCGCTGCGCCAGCTGCTTGGACAACGCGATCCGGAAGGGATCGGCGCGCGATTGGAGAAATGGTCCCGCGGCGGGGCGCTTGGCTGGGTGTTCGACAATGACCGGGACGAGCTGACGCTCGAGGCCAGGTTCATCGGCTTCGACATGACGGACTTCCTCGATAATCCAGAGATCCGCACGCCG
>NZ_NCGH01000033.1:0-41271 GCF_002281505.1 Sphingomonas sp. 28-62-20 | reverse complement strand
CGCGGTCGGGGGCCTCGGCGCCCACGTCCTGACTTATGCCAGCGACAGCGGGCTGATCGACGCCGGGCTGAAACTGCGCACCTTGCGCCTGCCCGACATCTTCCAGGACCACGACAAACCCGAACTCCAATACGCCGAGGCAAAACTCGACGCTGACGCCATCATCGACGCCGTGCTGAAAGCACTCCGCTGGAACGAAGAAGCCGTCGGAGAAGTGCGGGCGTGAAAATCACCGCTAATGTGTTGATCGGTGTTGCCATGGTCAGCCTCTCCCTCTGCCCCACGGCAGCGCGGAGTGGCGCGCGCGTTTTCGGCAGTGCGACTTTGCAGATCGAGGTTGCCGGCGTGCGCAATAGCAAGGGCGTGGTGCATGTCGACCTTTGCCGCGAAGCCGAATTTCTGAAGGATTGCCCGGTGCAGGCGAGCGCCCCTGCGCTGGCCGGTAAAACAATTGTAACGATCAGCAATGTCCAGCCCGGCACTTATGCAGTGCAGGCTTTTCATGATGAAAACCACAATGGCAAGGTTGATCGCGCCCTTTTCGGCATTCCCAAGGAAGGCGTTGGCTTTTCGAATGATGCCCCGATCCGGCTCGGGCCGCCCAAATGGAAAGATGCCCAGTTCCAACTGGGTGACGACAAGGGGATTACGTTCAAGCTGCGCTATTTCATCGGCGGTGGGGCGAAGAACTGATCGCCATGAAAAGCACTGGCAAGACAACGGGGCTGATCTTTCGCGCCGTGGCGTTCAGTGCGCGCCGGCCCTGGTTGTTGCTGGCCCTTTGTGCGGCGCTCACGCTGCTGGCGATCGGCTATGCGGCCACCCATTTTGCGATGACGACCAATACCGGTGCGTTGATTTCAGCCGATGTCGATTGGCGCAAGAATGAAACCGCGCTCAACACCACCTTTGCGCAGCTTACCGATACAACATTGGTGGTCATTGACGGGCAGACCCCAGAACTGGCCGAAGCGGGTGCGGCAGCACTTGCCGAGCGGCTGACCGCCGACACCGCGCATTTCAAGAATGTGCGCCGGCCCGATGGCGGCGATTATCTTGCCCGGCAGGGGGTGATGTTCGGCTCGCTTGAAGAGGTTCGCGCGACAACCCAGTCGTTGATCACTGCCCAGCCGTTGCTTGGGCCGTTGGCAAGAGATCCCAGCCTGCGCGGTGTTGCCGGCGCGTTGGGGACGATGCTGACCGGCGTAGAGCGCCGATCCGCCAAGCTCAGCGACATTGATCGCCCGATCCGCGCGCTCGATGATGCATTGGGCAAAGTGGTGCAGGGCCGCCCTGCCTATTTTTCTTGGCAAAACCTGTTTGCCGATGGTGGTGGGCCACAGCCGCCGCTGCGCCGCTTGCTCCTGACGCAGCCAAAGCTTGATTTCGGCGCGCTGAAGCCTGGCGAGAAAGCGGTCGACGCGATTGGCGCTGCGGCGGCCGATCTCAGGCTTGATGCCGCGCACGGCGTCCGCGTCCAGGTAACGGGCGAAGTGCCGCTGGCCGATGAGGAATTTTCAACGCTTGAGGAAAATATCGGCTTTGTCGGGTTGGTGATGGCGCTGGCGATGCTGGTGACATTGTGGTTCGCGACCCGTTCAGCCAAAATCGTGGCCGCGATTGTCGTGACGATTATCGCCGGGCTGGTGGTGACCACGGCGGTGGGGCTCGCGGCGGTCGGCACGCTCAATCTGATTTCTGTGGCGTTCATCCCGCTCTTTGTCGGGCTGGGGGTCGATTTCGGAATCCAGATCAGCGTGCGCTTCAATGCCGAGCGGCTGGAAGGGGCGGCCATTCCGCAAGCATTGGAGCGTGCCGCCGTGGCGCTGGGCGCGCCATTGGCGCTGGCGGCGGGCGCGATTTTTCTGGGGTTTGGCGCGTTTCTGCCGACGGACTATGTCGGTATTTCTGAGCTGGGGATTATCGCCGGGCTGGGGATGGTGATCGCGCTTGTTCTTTCGGTCACCCTGTTGCCCGCGCTGCTGGTGCTGCTCAAGCCCGGCAAGCCAACGGCAGAAGTGGGCTTCGCGGAAGCAGCGCCGGTTGACCGCTGGCTGCATGCGCACCGGCGTTTTGTGCTTTGGGCATTCGGCCTGTCTATGCTGGGCAGCATCGCGCTGTTGCCGCTTGTGCAGTTTGATTTCAATCCGCTCCACCTGCGTGATCCGCAAGGGGCGGCCTATCGATCGCTGACTGATCTGATGCGCGATCCGTTGCGCACGCCCAACACCATTTCGGTGCTGACCGCCGATCCGGATTCGGCGCAAGCGCTCGCTGATCGTGTCGCCACATTGCCCGAAGTGGCGCAGGCCATCGCGATCGACAGTTTCATTCCCGGCGATCAACCCGCCAAACTGGCCTTGCTTGGCGATGCTTCACTGCTGCTTGATTTGACCCTGAACCCTTTTGACACTGCGGCGCCGCCAAGCGATGCTGCGATCGTTACGGCGCTGCGCGCAACCCAGGCGCAGCTTGAGCGGGTCGCGGCTGGCGAACCGAGTGATGCCGCCGATCATGCCCGCGCCCTGGCCACGACGCTGGGGCAGATCGCAGCGGGGCCGCCGACGATGCGCGCGGCGGCAAGCGATGTGCTGGTACCGCCGCTGAACGTGATGCTCAATCAAGCGCGGGCGCTGCTACAGGCCGAAGCCGTGTCGCGCGATACGCTCCCCCCCGAAATCGCTGCGGACTGGGTTGCCAGCGACGGCCGTGCCCGGGTGCAGATCTTCCCCAAAGGCGACAGCAACGACAATGCCGTGCTCGCGCGCTTTACCAAAGCCGTGCGGGCGGTGGCGCCGGAGGCCACCGGCTTGCCGGTCGCCACCCAAGAAGCGGCCAAGACGGTCGCCTGGGCCTTTGTGCAGGCGGGTGTGCTGGCGTTGATCTTGGTCAGCCTGTTGTTGTTTGCGGTGCTACGCGATGTGCGCGAAGTGGCTTTTACCTTGGCACCCGTCGTGCTGTCCGGGTTTCTGACGCTCGCCAGTTGCGTGCTGATCGGCCAACCGATTAATTTCGCCAACATCATCGCCTTTCCGCTGCTGTTTGGCGTTGGTGTGGCCTTCCACATTTATTTCGTCATGGCGTGGCGATCGGGCGAAACCGATTTGCTGCAATCGAGCCTGGCGCGCGCGGTATTGTTCAGCGCGCTGGCGACGGGTAGCGCCTTTGGGGCGCTTTGGCTTTCCGCTCATCCTGGCACCGCGAGCATGGGCAAAATCTTGATGATTTCGCTCGCCTGGACGTTGGTTTGCGCGCTGATTTTTGAACCCGCGCTGCTCGGGCCGCCGCGCCCGGCGAAAAAGCCGTCGGCTAAAGGAAAGAAACCAGCTGCGGCTCCCCAGAAGTCGCGTCGACCAAAGCGGCGCTAGCGGGCGCTTCGGATTCGGGTTCTGGGTCAGGCGCTGGGCTTGGCGTGCCTTCGGTCGATGGGGGCTGATCGACCGTGGATGTTGCCGGATCGGCTTCAGGATCGACAAGCGGATCGTCGAGCCCGCTGGGATCGATCGTCTGGCCATTCATCTCGGCAATTTCTGCCGCGCGATTTTGCTGATAGACCGACCGCAGCGTTGCATAGGGATCGGCCGCGCCGTCGAGCAATGCCTTGAAATTGGCGTCTGATTCGTTGCGCAGATCAAGTCCGCTAATCAGGGCCTTTGAAATTTGATAATCATAGCGATTGAACGGGCGGCCAATGGCAACTGGATAGATCAACCCATCGACCTGAGCACCGAACAGATCGCGCAACCCGGTTGGCCCAACAAAGGGTAGGAACAGATAGGGACCTGGGCCGACACCGTAGCGGGCCAGCGTGTTGCCGAGGCCATTGTCACGGTGCGGCAGCTTGGCGGTTTTGGCGACATCAAGCAGCCCGCCGATGCCGGCCGTCGTGTTCACCAGAAAACGTGCCAGCGTCCGCACGGCGCGCTTTGGCTTTAACTGCAACAAATCGTTGAGAAAAACGATCGGTTCGCCAATATGGGACAGCAGATGGCGCAGCCCGGTGCGCAAGGGCTTGGGGACGATGGTGCCATAGCCGCGCGCCAATGGCCGAAAGACGGCGCGATCAATGTCCTGTTGGTGACGAAACATGGATCGGTTGAAACCCTCCCACGGATCGCCCTTTGCGTGTCGGCCTGGAACCGCCCCGGCGGCGGCTGTCGCTGGCATTGCCGATTGATCGGTTGCCATCGGCGGCGAAGCGGCGGCAGGCGCTGCCTCGGCTGACGGCGATGGTACAGCAGCCACATCCTGGCTTTGCGCCTGAACCTGGGGTGCCCCGGCAACCAGCAACACGGCCAGTGCCAGCGCTGTCGCCGTCCCGCGCGAAGCGATATCCTGTTTCAGCGGCTGACTTTCTCGGCGAGGGTGTTGACATGGCCGACCAGCGCCTTGACGCCGCCCTTTGTCAAAATGGCTTCGAAATCGGCGCGCCGCGTCGCCAGCTGGCTGATCGAATTCTGGTAATAGACATCGATGATCCGCCAATCGCCGCCGCTCTGGCGCAGCCGATAGCTGATATTGACGGGCGATTCCTTTGGCTGGGTCAGCATCGTCTTGACGACCCTGTCGGTTCCGCGCGCATCAATTTGTGGTTCGATCGCGAATGCCTGACCGGACCAGTTGTTGAAATTGCTGGCATATTGATTGATCGTCAGCTTGCGCATCGCGGCGACCAGGGCGCTCCGGTCATCGGCGGCAGCGGTCGTCCAGGCGGGGCCAACTGCCAGCCGGGTGAGCAGGGGGAGATCGAAGCTCTTGTCGACAATCGGCGCAATCTGCCCGGCGCGCGCGGCAAAGCCAGCCTTTTTGCCAGCCTTCATGATGGTGATCAGGCCATCGCTGAGTTGCTGAACAGGCGCACGCGCGGATTCTTGCGCGGTGGCGGCGGTGGGCAAGGCGACAAGGACCGCAGCAGCCAACAAGGGGGTTCGGGGGAAAGCCAACATCACTGAATACTCCCAGATGATTGCTGCGCCCGGATAAAGCGCGATACTATCCTCGTCCACCCCCAACACCGGCATGATGGCAGCGGTAAGGCAAGACGGGCCAGTTTAATTTGTGGCGGCTGGGCCACAGCGGGACAAGATAGACGCATTGCAACGCAGCGGAGCGCTTTAGGCACCGGATTTCCCACTTTTCTTATCGGGCGGCACGGGTAATATGTCAGATGATGTCCCCAGGCTGGAGAGGCGGGGCTTCAAGGAAGGTCGCAGACGCCGAAGAATCGGTATGCGTTTGATTCTGAAGGCTTTGTTTGAGGGACAGAAAGGACTATTCCTTGCAGGTAGTTTTGGCCAAGCCGCGCGGTTTCTGCGCGGGTGTTGTGCGCGCGATCGAGATCGTCGAACGGGCGATCGATCATTATGGCGCACCCGTTTATGTGCGTCATGAAATCGTCCATAATCGGCATGTCGTCAACAAGTTACGCAAAAAAGGCGCAATTTTCGTTGAGGAATTGTCAGAGATTCCCGATGGGGCGCGCACCGTGTTCAGCGCGCATGGCGTATCGCGCGACGTGGAAACCGAAGCAGCGGCGCGTGGCTTGCCGGTGCTTGATGCAACCTGCCCGCTCGTCACCAAGGTGCATATCCAGGGGCGTCGCTATGCGTCCCAGGGGCGCGCGATCGTCCTGATCGGGCATGAAGGCCATGCTGAAGTCGAAGGAACGATCGGCCAGGTCGATGCGCCGGTCTATCTCGTCTCGACAGAGGCTGATGTTGCCGCGCTTGATCTGCCCGATGATGCGCCGCTGGCCTATATCACCCAGACAACGCTCAGCGTTGATGATACGCGCGGAATCATCGCGGCGCTCGGCGCGCGGTTCAGCGATATTGTCGGGCCCGATGTGTCGGATATCTGCTATGCAACCCAAAACCGGCAGACCGCCGTTCGCGATCTTTGCCGCGTCGTCGACATGCTGCTGGTGGTGGGGGCGGAATATAGCTCCAATTCCAGCCGTCTGCGCGAAATTGGCGTTGATGCCGGGCTGCCCAGCTATCTTGTCGCGGACGGCGACGCCGTCGATCCGGCCTGGCTGGCTGGCGTGGAAACGATTGGGCTGACTGCCGGCGCCTCGGCGCCCGACGAATTGGTCGACAGTGTGATTGCCGCGCTGCGTAAGATTGGCCCCGTTACCGTCTCGCAACTTGACGGTATTGAGGAAACACTGGAATTTAGCCTGCCTTCCGAGCTAAGGAATGTGATCACGCCCGCCGCACAGGCATCTGTGCAGATTCCGGCCGAATAGGAACGACACGCATGACCCTTCCGATCAACCTGCTGGCGCGCATCGGCGGCTACACCGTCAAGAAGCATATCAGCGGCAAGAAATATCCGCTGGTGCTGATGCTTGAGCCGCTGCTGCGCTGCAATCTGGCGTGCCCAGGCTGCGGGAAGATCGATTATCCGGATGCGATTCTCAACCAGCGGTTGAGCTATGATCAGTGCATGGACGCGATCGACGAATGCGGCGCGCCCGCCGTTTCGATCGCGGGCGGCGAGCCGTTGCTCCACCGTGACATGCCCAAAATCGTCGAGGGCTATATCGCGAAGAAGAAGTTCGTGATTCTCTGCACCAACGCGCTGCTGCTGAAAAAGAAGATCGACGATTACAAGCCGTCGACCTTCTTCACCTGGTCGATTCATCTCGATGGCGATAAGGGCATGCACGACCACGCGGTCGATCAGGACGGCACCTATGAGGTCGCGATTGAAGCGATCGAGATGGCCAAGGCCAAGGGCTTCCGCGTCCAGGTGAACTGCACTGTGTTTGACGGCGCGGACCCGGAACGCCTCGCCAGTTTCTTCGACGAGATGGAAAAGCGCAATGTCGAGATCACGATCTCGCCCGGCTATTCGTACGAGCGCGCTGCGGATCAGGAGCATTTCCTGACGCGCGAACGCACCAAGAATTTCTTCCGCGACGTGTTCCGCCGCGGTGATGGCGGCCGCAAGTGGAAGTTCACCAACTCGCCACTGTTCCTTGATTTCCTGGCCGGCAACCAGACCTATGAATGCACGCCCTGGTCGATGCCGTTGCGCACGGTGTTCGGCTGGCAGAAGCCCTGCTATCTGGGAAGGCACCGACTGGGATCAGTACGGCGTCGGCAAGTATGAGAAATGCTCGAACTGCATGGTCCATTGCGGCTTCGAAGGCACCGCCGCCACCGACGCGATCCGCAATCCGCTGAAAATGTTCACCGTCGGCCGCAAGGGTGTGCGCACCGAGGGGCCGATGGCGCCCGACATCGACATCAGCAACGCGCGCAAGGCCGAGGACGTCCATTCGACGCATGTCGAGCGCGAGCTGGAGCGGATCAAGATGGCAGATCCGGAAGGCTATAAGCGGGTACAGCGCGCGGCCTGAGGCCGAGCCAACCTTTAGGGGCGTCGATATGTCGTTGGGCTATGTGCTGATGACGGTCGCGATCCTGCAATTCACGGTGATCCCGCTCTTTGCCGATCTCAATGCTAGCCATGCCGGTAATCCTGCGTGGCCCGGCCATGCACGGTTCCATGTCGTCACGCAGGTGCTGACCACGTCCGCGCTTGGCGGGCTGGCGCTCTTCTTCCTGTGGAGCGGTCGGGTCGAGCCCTCGCTCGGCATCTGCCTTGCCATGATGCTCGCCCTGGCAGCGCTCGGCGGCTTTTTCGTCAGTGCAATCGCGACGCCGCTTTATGGCGGCAGCGTCGCGGCACCATCCGGCATCGCCGCCACGCGGATCGGCAGGCTCGATGGCAATGTCGCCAATTTTGGGGTCGCGCTTGGCCTGCTGCTGATTGGGCGTGCTGTTCTTCTATAAGGGCGCGCTTAGGCGTTTCGCTCGCTGCTACAGGCTTCCCTAGGCGAGCAGCGCTGGCCATAAAGGCGCAAGTGTCCGGTGCACCTCCGCCAGCGATTTGAACGCCGCCTCCGCGCTTTTCCCGGTCCGAATTAGCGCAGGCAGCTGGCCCGGGCGCCGTGCGAGCGACACCAGCACCCTGCCCAGCGCCATCGATCCATCGGGGTTCATGCCGACCAGCGCGGCAGGGGGCAGCGTTTCGTGCGCCGTGTCGGAAATCGTCCGGATCGCCATGAACGGCAGTCCGTGACGCGCCGCAACCCGCGCGGCGATGTGCGTCTCCATGTCGACCGCCAGTGCGCCGGTGGCAGCGAGCGTGGCCTTTTCGGCGATGGTGACGGCGATGTGATCCTGGCCGATGATGAGGCCGAAATGGGCGTGGGGCAGGGCTGCTATTAGCCCCTCCCCTTCAGGGGAGGGGTTGGGGTGGGGGCCCTCAGTCTCATCGAGACCGACGCGCTTGGGGACAGCCCCCACCTCAACCCAGTTCTGCCGCCTTTCGTCCTGTCCGGGGGACAGGACTGCGGCGGAACTCCTGAACGGGAGGGGCTTCATATCAATCACGACATCACCGGCCACCAGCGCCGGATCAAGCGCCCCCGCAATCCCGCTCGAAATGATAAGGCCCACCGGTGGGAAAAGCTCGATATGGTTTTCGAGATTTTGCTCCAGCCCGGCGCTGTCACCACCACCGATCACGGGAATGATCCCGGCACCCTCAACAATCTTTGCTTCCCGCTGCAACCCGCAGGCGATGAGGATCACCACGCGGCGCATCCCAAACCAAGACCGTCACCCCGGACTTGTTCCGGGGCCCACGGTGCCAAAAACGATAGCCTGGCAAAGGACGAGGTGGACCCCGGAACAAGTCCGGGGTGACGGTAAGAGGATTGCGAGGGGCGTGCCGCCCTCACATCCCGAACGCCACAGTCTTCTCATTCGACCGCTTCAAATTCCGGTACCGCGCCACTGCCCAGAGCGGGAAGTACTTCGGATAGCCATGATAGCGCAGGTAAAACACGCGCGGAAAACCGCCGCCGGTGTACATTTCCTGCCCCCACAGCCCGTCCGCGTCCTGGTGCGCGACAAGCCATTCCACGCCGCGCGCGACCGCTGGATGCTCGACCACGCCCGCCGCCATCAGCGCGAGCAGCGCCCAGGCGGTCTGTGATGCCGTCGAGGGGGCAGGGGTGTAGCCGGCATAATCAAGCGCATAGCTGTCGCAATCCTCGCCCCAGCCGCCGTCTTCATTCTGGATCGACACCAGCCAGTCGACCGCGCGCTCCATCGTTGGTGCTTTCGGCGACACGCCAGCGGCATTCAGCGCACACATCACCGACCACGTGCCGTAAATGTAATTCACCCCCCAGCGCCCGAACCAAGACCCGTCGGGCATCTGCTCCTCGGCGAGATAGGCGAGCGCTGCCTTCATCCGATCGCTGTCGGTCTCGCCCAATTGCGCCATCATCGACACGCAGCGCGCGGTCACGTCGCTGGTCGGCGGATCGAGTAGCGCGCCGTGATCGGCAAAGGGGATGTTGTTCAGATAATGATACGTGTTGTCGGCATCGAACGCGCCAAAGCCGCCATTCTTTGATTGCAGCCCGACGGTCCACTCATTGCCCCGCGCAATCGCTTCATCATAACCGCCCGCAAGCGCGAGCCGGTCCTTCGCCCGGTCCATCGCCATCACAACAACGGCGGTATCGTCGAGATCGGGGTAATGCGCGTTGTTATACTGGAACGCCCAGCCGCCGGGGCGGACATCGGGCTTCACCTCGGCCCAGTCGCCCTTGACGTCCAGCACCTGCAATGGCTTGAGCCACTCAAGCGCCGCCTTTGCGCGTGCTTCATTGGCCTCACCACCAGCCTCCAGCATCGCGTGCGCGGCAAGCGCGGTATCCCAGACGGGCGAGACGCAGGGCTGGCAATAAGCCTCGTCGTCCTTGATCACGAGCAGCTTTTCGACCGATTGGCGCGCAATTGCCCGGTGCGGATGATCCTCCGGATAGCCCAGGCAATCGAACATCATCACCGAGTTCGCCATCGCCGGATAGATCGCGCCCAGCCCATCCTCACCATTTAGCCGTTCGGTGACAAAATCGACACAGGCTTGCACCGCTTTCGCGCGCAGTCCCTTGGGCCAGAGCGGCTCGACGCGCTTGAGCACCACGTCCAGCCCGCCGAAAAACAGCTGCCACGATCGCTTGGCGCCCTCGGCCTGGCTCTTCAGCGGCGCTGCCTTCAGCGTGTAGAGTTCATCCACCTTCACGCCCGACGGGTTCTTCGCCACCGGCTGCTTGGCCGCCAGCACCAGCAGCGGCACAATCACCGTGCGCGCCCAATAGGACATTTTCGACAGATGCACCGGAAACCAGCGCGGCAGCAGGATCAGCTCAACCGGCATTGTCGGCACCACGCTCCATGACCCAGCGCCGAACAACGCGAGCTGGATCCGCGTAAACACATTCACCGCCGCAGCGCCGCCCGCCGCATGGATCGCCGCTCGCGCCCGGACCATGTGCGGCGCATCGATATCGTCGCCGATCATCTTCAGCGCATAATAGGCCTTTACGCTTGCTGACGTATCGAACGCGCCGCCATGGAACAGCGGCCAGCCATGATGGTCGCGCGATTGGATACGGCGCAGATAAACGCCGATCTTGGCCTCAAGCGCCGCATCGCGCGGTTCGCCCAGATAATGTTTCAGCAGCACGAATTCTGCCGGAATGGTTGCGTCCGCCTCCAGCTCGAACACCCAATGGCCGTCATCCTGTTGCGCACGCGACAAGGCATCGGCGGCGCGGGTCGCGCACGCGTCGATCGCTGCAAGCGGGTCGGTCAGGGCTTCAGCAACACTGGCCATGCGTCATCAATTCCTTTTCAATTCCACATCATCGCCTGAAACGCCGGCGCACTTACTTACATTGATGTTAGCTGATCGCCAAGCGTGCCGCAGTCGCCCCTGACCGCAACGCGCCTTCAATCGTCGCGGGCAGCCCGGTCTGGGTCCAATCGCCCGCTAGAAACAGATTACGCCAGCGCGTCTTGGTGCTGGGGCGCCTGGCATCTTGTTCGGGCGTTGCAGCAAAAGTTGCGCGCTTTTCCTTCACTACCTGCCAGTGTGGCATTTCGGCGGTCAGGCCCAGCGTCGCACAGATATCGCCCCAGATCCGCTGCGCCAGATCCTCTCGGTCCTGGTCGATCACATCGTCGGCGCCGCTGATCGTCACCGAAATCCGGTCGCCATGACACACCACCCATTGCGATGTCGCACCGATCAGCGCGGTGATCGGCGGCGCGCCCGGCGGTGGGGGATAAGCGAAATGTGCGCTCAGGATCGAACAAAAGGCGTCAGGCACGGTCAGCCCCGGCACCAGATCAGCCGCGACCCAGGGCGGCACTGCCAAAATCACCGCTGCCTCGCCCACTGGCTCTACCCCGGCGCCATAATCCAGCCCCGTCACCCGGTCAGCCTCGGTCACCAGCCCGCGCAACCGCGCACTGAAGCGCGGCTCGGTGCCGCGTTCGCGCACATAGGCCAGCGCGGGATCGACAAACACCGCATCCAATGTCGGTATCGCCACCATTGTCCGGCACGCCTGCCCGCCGCGCGCAAAGGATTCCATCAGGAACCGGCCTGCCAGCCAGGCCGATCCCTGCGCTGGCGGGCAGTTGAGCACCGCCAGCATCATCGGATCGACCACGCGTTCCCAGAACAGCCCCCGGTCGCTGATGACATCGCCGATCGTCGTCGGCCCGCGCCGCGCCAGCACCAGCTTGGCCAGCGCCAGATGGTCTATTACCCCGGTTCCCGGCGTCCGCCTTTTCGGATCGAACACCCAGGCCGGAAAGCGTCCATCGTTCACCGCCAGCGTCCAGCGGCTGTCATCGCGAATATCATGAAAGGCGAAGTCGGCATGCGCGGGTCCCTCCAGCGCATCGGCCGTGCCGATCGTTTCCAGAAAGCGGCCGACCGCCTGATTGCCCGAAAAGACAAAGTGGTTGCCATTGTCGATCACCAGATCGAGCGCCTTGTCGTGATAGCTCCGGCATCGCCCCCCCGCGCGCGGTGCGCTGTCGCTCAGCGCGACATCCCACCCGGCACGCGTCAGCTCCACCGCTGCCGAAAGCCCCGCCATCCCTGCGCCAATGATATGCGCCTTCAACGGACCAAGCCCTTCACCGGAACAGCCACAATTTCCCAACCGTGAAGATCAGCGCCGCCTTGTTGACCTTGATCCGCTCGCGCGGCGGGGCCCAGCCAACGGCCTGCATGCGACCCAGAATCTTGTGATACACCGCCGCCATCAGCTTGGGCGCGATCAGATGGCCCTTGGGCTTGCGCTTCAGGATTGCCTCAGCGGCGAGATAATGTTGCTCGGCCAGCTTGGCGAGATCGCGGCATGCTGCGTCGATATGGGGGGAGCGTGCCACGCTTTCCGGGCTGCTCATATCGACGCCTGCCGCCGCCAGATGCTCACGCGCCAGATACACGCGGCCAATCGCCGCATCCTCATCGATATCGCGCAAAATATTGGTGAATTGCAGCGCGCGGCCAAGGTGATGCGCCAGCGTCACCCCTTCGGCATCGTCCATCCCGAAAATCTTGACGGACAATCGCCCGACCGCTGACGCCACTCGGTCGCAGTACAGGTCCAACTCCTCAAAGCTGGGGTAGCGGACGAAATCGGCGGTATCGGTCGCCATCCCGTCGATCACCGCGTGAAAATCGGCCTTGTCGAGGCCGAAGCGTCGCACCGCCTCTGCAACCAGCGCCGCGCCCCCCGGATCGCCGCCCGCATAGAGCGAATCAATATCGGCGCGCCATTTGTCGAGCGCTTTCGCGCGGTCGGCGCGGTCGCCCTCCTCGTCATCGGCGATATCGTCGACGATCCGGCAAAAGCCGTACACCGCATACATCGCCTCGCGTTCCGCCTTGGGCAGGACACGCATGCCAGCGTAGAAGCTGCTGCCAGAGACCTGCGATTGCAGGGCGGCGGGGGTGTTATCAGGGTTCATGCCGCCAGCCTTTTTACCGCAGCCCAAGCGGCGAGCCCGGCCATCTCGATCTTACCGTGATGGACGCGCTCGCTCAACGGATCATGCGTAATCAACCGGCGGGTCAGGCTTTCGGCCAGCCGCTGGATGATCGCGACTTCGACCGCGAGGCGTTTGTCCTTGATCTGGCCAGAAAACACCGATGACTCGGCGAGCAGCCCCAACGTCTTTTCCGCCATCGCGACGATCACCGATCGCAGCGCAGGGGAAGCGCGATCTGCGCCCAAATCCTCGATCGTCGCCCCGGCCGCCGCCAGCATCTCGGTCGGGATGTAGACCCGGTCAATCGTGCGATAATCCTTGCCGCAATCCTGCAGATGGTTGATCACCTGCAGCGCAGCGCACAGCGCGTCCGATGCCACCCAGGTGCTGCGGTCCTCATGATGGACATCAAGCACATAGCGCCCAACCGGCATCGCCGAGACGCGGCAATAATCGATCAGCGAATCCCAGGTCGCGTGGCGGTTGACGGTGCAATCCTGCTCAAACGCGGTCAGCAGATCGAGCCCATGTTGCGGTGACAGCTTATAGTCGGCCAATACCCCGCGCAGCGCCAGCGCCTCGGCATTTTCGTCGCTGGTCCCCGCCAAGGTCGATCGCATCGCACCCAGCAGTGCGAGCCTTTCCCCGGCAGAGGCGGACTCGTTATCGGCTACGTCATCGGCAGCGCGGGCAAAGTGATAAAAGGCCATTACCGGCGCCCGGTGCTCGCGCTTCAGCATGAAGCTCGCGACCGGGAAATTCTCGTCCTTATGCCCTTTGCCTGAGGCGAGTGTCGCAGCGGAGGCGGTCATGCGCCCAAAGCCGCTTGCGCGCGGCCCTTCCACATCCCTCCGCGCCCGCGCCAATACGCCCAGGCCGACGCAAAGGTACAACCGGCATAAAACAGCGCAATGCCGGGCAGCGCCACGCCCCATAAGGGCGATCGATGATAAAAACGCAGCATCGGTTGAAACGCGATGGCCATTAGTGCCCAGGCTCCCAGTCCCAGCCACCGCGCATAGCCCTCGCCGAACAGGGTGAGCAAGACCGGGCCGAGGTAAATCAGCGCAAGGCCCAAAATCGTACCAAACAAGGCCAATACCGAATAGCCAAGCTGCGCATAAGCGGAACGCGAGATCATCGCTGCGACCGACCCCCAGCTGTCGTAATCGCGGATACTGACGGAGCGATCGGTCAGGCCTAGCCACACCCGCCCTTGTCGCTTCATGATCGCCCCGAACGCGCAATCGTCGATCAACGCGTTGCGGATCGCCGCGATGCCGCCCGCACGCTCCATCGCGGCGCGTTCGGCGAGCATACAGCCCCCCGCCGCAGCGCCGACGCCCTTGGCTGCGTTAACCGCGCCGAAGGGATAGAGCATTTGGAAAAACCAGACAAAGGCCGGGATCAATGATCGCTCGGCCAGGCTTTCACACCGCAGCCGTGCCATCAGCGTCACCAGCACGCGGCGGTCGCCAACCGCGCGGGTCACCAGCGTCCGCAGCGTATCCGGCGCATGCGCGATATCGGCATCGGTCAGCCACAGATAATCGGGGGTTTCGCCAGCAGCGGCAATGCCCTGCGAGACCGCCCAGAGCTTGCCGGTCCATCCAGGGGCAAGGGGTTGGCCGGAGAGGATGGTGAGGCGATTCAATTGCTTAAGCCCCTCCCCTTCAGGGGAGGGGTTGGGGTGGGGGCTATCCCCAAGCGCTGACTCGGTGAGACTGACAGCCCCCACCCCCGTCCCAGTTCTGTTGCCTTCGGTCCCGTCCGGGGGACGGGACTGCGGCAGAACTCCTGAAGGGGAGGGGCTAGAAAAGGCGATGTTTTGAGCAATTTCAGCCGTGCCATCGCTAGAATTGTCGTCGACCAGGATGATCCGAAAATCGCCCGGATATTCCTGGGCCACTAGGCTGCCGATTGATCTTGCGATTACCTCCGCCTCGTCACGTGCGGGCACCACAGCCGTGACAGTCGGCCATTGCGCGGGCTCGCTCGGCAAGCCCCGCGTATCGCGTTCGGCGGTCAGCCAGAAGCCGTGGCGGCCAAACACCAGCACCAGCCATACCGCCAGCGCGATGCCGCCCGCTACAAGTCCAATCACGCGATCTTCCCCATCGCCCGAAACCAATCGATCGCATCCGCCAGTGCCTCGCGATAGGGACGCGCGCGATAGCCAAGCTCGGCCTCTGCTTTGGCAGAGGAATAATACATGTTGTGCGCCGCCATTTTCAGCGAATCGACCGTCAGGAACGGATCGGTCTTGCCCGTTGCCCGGCACCACGCCTCATTGGCATAGGCAAGCGGGAACAGTACGCCGCGCGGTATCCGAACCGTGGGCGCCTTCCGCCCCATGATCGTAGCGATATCGGCCAGCATCACGCCCAAGCTGACATCCTGCCCACCCAGCACGTATCGCTGGCCGGTGCGCCCCTTTTCGATCGCCAGCAAATGCCCCTTGGCGACATCGTCGACATGCACCAGGTTGAGTCCGCTTTCGACAAAGGCGGGCATTTTGCCATTGGCGGCTTCCACCACGATCCGCCCGGTCGGCGTTGGCTTCACGTCGCGCGGGCCGATTGGGGTGGAAGGGTTGACGATCACCACCGGCAGGCCGTCCGCCGCCATGTCCTCGACCAGCCGCTCCGCCACCACCTTGCTGCGTTTGTAGGCGCCGATCGCTTGCTCAGGCGTGGCTGGGCGCGTTTCATCCGCCGCACCGTGATCATCGGGCAACAGGGTGGCGACGCTGGAGGTATAGACGATTCGTTCGACGCCTGCCGCCTTTAGCGCCTTCATCACCGCCAGCGTGCCTGCACGGTTGTTGCGGATGATTTCCTCCGGGTCGGGTGCCCAGATCCGGTAATCGGCGGCAACGTGAAAGGCGTATCGACATCCTTGTGCCGCGCGGAGCACTGATGCTTCGTCGCGCAGATCACCTTCAGCCAACACAGCGTCGAGTCCGGTGACATTGGTCCTGTCGCTGCCCGCCCGGACCAGCAATGTCAGCTGTGCCCCTTTCGCGGCCAGCGCGCGCGCAACTGCCGAGCCGACAAAGCCCGTAGCGCCCGTAACCAGCACTCGATCGCCCGCAAAATCCATTATCGCTCCCTTTAGAGTGAATTTCTCCCTAGACGTGAGGCACCGGCAATGGGAAGCGGGGGTAATGAGAAGGCAGACGTAAATGGTGCTGATGATCGTATCGATCATCATTTTGGCGATGGCCGTGACAGGCGCGATCTTCAACATCGCTGCCGGTGCCATCACGCGCCCTGCCGGTGCGGTTCGCCCTCTTGCCCAATGGCCGGCTATCACTGTGCTGAAACCCGTCCACGGCACCGAACCGACCCTTGCCGCCAATCTCGAATCGCTGTTCGCGCAGGATTATCCGGGCGTGGTGCAGGTGATTTTCGGCACCCGCAATGCCAACGATCCGGCGCTCGCGGTCATCGCGCAGGCACGCGCCGCTCATCCGGATGCGGATATCGATATCGTTATTAGCGACCGGCGGCATGGGTCGAACAACAAATTGTCAAACCTTGCCAACATGGACGCGCTTGGACGCCATCCGATCGTCGTCATCGCCGATAGCGACGTTGCTTGGGCACCCGACGCGTTGCGGCAGCTTGCTGTCGCTCTTGCCGAGCCGGGCGTGGGGCTTGCCAGCTGCCTGCATGTCGGGCGCGGCGATGCGGGTTTCTGGTCGCAATTGGCGGCGATGGATATTTCATATCGCTTCATGCCCAGCGTGCTGACGGGCGTTGCGCTCGGCATGGCCAAACCGACGCTGGGGCCGACCATGGCCTTCACTCGAAAAACGCTGGAGGCGATCGGCGGATTTCCTGCATTCGGCGATGTGTTGGCGGATGATTATGAGATTGGCGCGGCCGTGCGCGGGCTGGGGCTCCGAACCGTTCTGCCCCGCTTCTACATCACGCATGGGTGTTCTGAATCGAGCCTCATCGCGCTGATCACGCATGAGATGCGCTGGACTGTGACCATCTTTCATATCAATCCGGCGGGCTTCGTGGGCAGCATCGTTTTCCACACGCTGCCGCTGGCACTGATCGGTGCGCTAATGGCCGGTTTCTCGACGGTATCGCTCGTTGTGCTCGGGCTGGCCGCGTTTGCGCGCGTACTGGTCAGAGCGCGCATCGACATCGCCTCCGGCACCGTTTCCGGCCCGCTCTTCCTGGTGCCGATTCGCGATCTGCTGTCCTTCGCCCTATTTTGTACCACTTTCTTCGTGCACAAAGTCGATTGGCGAGGCTCGCGATTCCGGGTAACGCGCGATGGACGATTGCAATCGTGAAAAAGGTTTGACGGACTATGATGCGCACCCTGTTCCTCCAGGCGCCCTCTTTCGATGGCTATGACGGTGGCGCCGGGTCGCGCTATCAGGCCAAGCGGGAGATCAAGTCCTTCTGGTACCCGACCTGGCTGGCCCAGCCCGCCGCGCTGGTCCCGGATTCGAAGCTGATCGACGCGCCCGCGCATGATCTGAGCTTCGACGACATCAAGCATGAGGCGCTGGAGCGCGATCTCGTCATCATCCACACCTCGACGCCGGGCTTCAAGCAGGACGTCCGGGTTGCCGGGATGCTCAAGGAACTGAACCCCAAGCTGAAGGTCGGCTTTATCGGCGCGACCGTTGCCGTTGATGCCGCCTGGGCGATGGAAAATGCGCCGACCGTCGATTTCGTGGCGCGCAACGAATTTGATTTCACCATCCTAGACGTCGCCAAGGAAATCCCCTTCGCTGACATCAAGGGCATCAGCTATCGCAGCGACGATGGCGTTATCGTCCATAATGCCGATCGCGAAGTCCTGATGGATATGGATTCGCTCCCCTTCGTCTCGCCGATCTACAAGCGGGACCTGGTGATGGAGAATTACTTCATCGGCTATTTGAAGCACCCCTATGTCAGCTTCTATACCGGCCGTGGCTGCAAAAGCCGCTGCACCTTCTGCCTCTGGCCGCAGACCGTTGGCGGTCACAATTATCGGGTGCGATCGATTCCCCACGTGATCGAGGAAGTGAAATATGTCCTCAAGGAATTCCCGCAAATGCAGGAATTGTTCTTCGACGACGACACGCTGACCGACAATCTGCCGCGCGTTGAGGAACTCGCGCGCGAACTCGGCAAGCTGGGCGTTACCTGGTCGTGCAATGCCAAGGCGAATGTTCCGTATGACACGCTGAAGGTGATGCGCGAAAACGGCTTGCGCCTGCTGCTCGTCGGCTATGAAAGCGGCAACCAGCAAATCCTGCACAACATCAAAAAGGGTCTGCGGATCGAGGTTGCCAAGCAATTCGCCAAGGATTGCCGCAAACTGGGGATCAAGATCCACGGCACCTTCATCATGGGCCTGCCGGGGGAGACCAAGGAGACGATCCAGGAAACGATCGCCTATGCCAAGGAGGTCAACCCACACACCATCCAGGTGTCGCTGGCAGCGCCTTATCCCGGCACCTTCCTGTACAAGCAGGCGATCGAGAATAATTGGTTCGATGGCACCGACCATCTGGTTGCAGACGGCGGCGGGCAGATTGCCCAGCTGACCTATCCGCATCTGGCGTCAGACGAGATTTTTGAAGCGGTCGCGGAATTTTACAAGAAATTCTATTTCCGTCCGTCAAAAGTCGGCTCGATCGTCGCGGAAATGGCGACCAGCCCGACGATGCTCAAGCGGCGCTTGCGCGAAGGCGTTGAGTTTTTTGATTTCCTCAAAAACCGCAATACCGAGGCCGCGTAAACGCTTCTCCGCCAAGCGCGTGGAAGTGGTGTAGTGCTGGGGTGAACCGCGCGACTATGGTGAAATATCTCGCGCTCATCCTCACCGCGATCGGCCTTGCCGCGGCGATATGGCTGGTCGGGCAGACTGGTTTTGCGCAGGTCGCCGCTGGCATTTCGCGAATCGGCATGATCGGCTTTCTGGTCTTCATGGCCTGGTCGGGCTTGTGCCTGACGGTGCTGGGCGCGGCCTGGCTGGCGGTCGCGCCGGGAATATCGCGCGCGCAGCTCGGCACCTTTGCCTGGGCGCGAACCGCGCGTGAGGGGGCAACCGACGTCTTGCCCTTTTCGCAATTTGGCGGTCTCGTCATCGGCGCGCGAACGGCGATTGCCGGCGGTATCCGATCGAGCCTGGTCTATGCCTCGCTGATCGCTGACCAGACCACTGAACTCGCCGCACAATTGGCGTTCACGCTGTTCGGCGTTGCAATGCTCGCGACAGCGCTGTCGAGCAATGGGCAGGGGCCTGACGTGTTGCCCATGGTGCTGGGCGGCACGGGTGTGCTCGCGGCGATTATGGCCGCCTTCGCCTTCGCTCAGCGCCCGATGTTGACAATGGCGCAAGGACTGGCCGGGCGGTTGCTGCCTGGATCAGTGGCGACGATGGCGGCGCTGACCGTTGAACTGGATGCGATTTACCGGTTGCGGGGCAGGGTGATCCTGGCGTTCCTACTCCATCTTGTCGCCTGGGTCTTCGCCGCCTTTGGCGCCTGGGTCGCGCTTTGGCTGATGGGGTTCCAGCTGCGGGTGAGCGCATTATTGGCGCTGGAGGCGCTGATCTTCACGCTGCGCACCGTCGCCTTTGCGATTCCGGGCGGGATTGGCGTGCAAGAGGCGGCTTATGTCCTGCTCGGCCCGATCTTTGGTTTGTCGCCTAGCGCGGGTCTGGCCCTGTCGCTGGTCAAGCGCGCCCGCGACATCTCGATCGGCATACCAGCGATGCTGGTCTGGCAGGCGCAGGAAGTGCGCAGATTAAGGCAGGCACCACCGGCTGAGAGCTGACACCGTTTATTGCGCGTTTTGCGGCAACCCGTCGGCAATGTCGTAATAATCGCCTTTTTCCGCGACGAAGATATGGCGATCGAGCCGTGTGGCTGTTGGCCCCTCGATCGCGCCCATCGCCACATCGATGCGATCGGAATCGATCGGCTCCCAGAATAGGAACGACCCGCAGGTCGCGCAAAAGCCCCGCCGCGCTTTCTCGGAGGATTGGTACCAGCGCAACGTCGCGTCATTGATCATCGAAAGCGACTCGCGCGCGATCTCGGCTGCGGCCCAATAATGGCCGCTCTGCTTGCGGCATTGGCCGCAATGGCAGGCGGCGATATTTGTGAGCGGCTCAGTCACCGTGAACCGCACCGCGCCGCACAGGCAAGACCCCTCAGGCATCGCGCATTTTCTCATGATGGCGGATCACTTCATCGATGATGAAACGCAGGAATTTTTCGGAAAATTCCGGGTCCAGCTGGGCATCCCTGGCCAAAGCACGCAACCGCGCAATCTGCGCCGTTTCGCGCCCCGGATCGGCTGGCGGCAAACCATGGGTGGCCTTGTGCCGCCCCACTGCCTGAGTCACCTTGAAGCGTTCGGCGAGCAGGAAAACCAGCGCGGCATCGATATTGTCGATGCTCTGGCGATAGCTGCGCAGCGTTTCGTCTGGCACGGTGATTTTTCCCTTTTTTGCGGTCTGGTGCCCTTTTTGGGCGGGGAGGGACCTGCGCGCAAGCTGCATCCCCTTGCGTTTGACCCATCAAGTCGTCACATCGCCAACCTATGACCGCGACCATCCACCGCATCGACCCCCGGTCGCAGCCGTCGCTCGATCCGATGGTGACGTTGGTGGCGATGGATATGAACCTCGTCAATGCGGTGATCCTCGATCGGATGCAGTCAAAAATCCCGCTCATTCCAGAACTGGCGGGTCATTTGATTGCGAGCGGCGGCAAGCGGATGCGGCCAATGCTCACGCTCGCGAGCGCGGCGCTGCTTGGCTATACCGGCACCCGCCATCACCGGCTCGCCGCCGCTGTCGAATTCATCCATACTGCGACGCTGCTGCATGACGATGTCGTCGACGGATCGGATCTGCGGCGCGGACGGCGGACCGCCAATAATATCTGGGGAAACCCGGCGACCGTGCTGGTCGGCGATTTCCTGTTCAGCCGCGCCTTTGAATTGATGGTCGAGGATGGCAGCCAGAAAGTGCTCAAGATTTTGAGCCAGGCCAGCGCGGTGATCGCCGAGGGCGAGGTCAATCAGCTCACCGCGACGCGCCGGGTCGATCTGGGTGAGGAACGCTATCTCGACATCATCGGCGCAAAGACGGCAGCGCTGTTCGCTGCGGCATGCCGTGTGTCGGCGGTGGTGGCGGAGCGCCCCGATTCGGAAGAAGCCGCGCTTGATACCTATGGCCGCAACCTTGGCATTGCCTTCCAGCTGGTCGACGATGCGATTGATTATGTTTCCGATGCCGGCACGATGGGCAAGGATGCCGGCGATGATTTCCGCGAAGGCAAGGTGACGCTGCCGGTGATCCTGGCGTATGCGCGCGGCGACGCTGAAGAGCGCCAATTCTGGAAGGACGCGATCGAGGGCAGGCGCGCGACCGATGAGGATCTGGCGCACGCTGTCGCGCTGATCCAGTCATCACGCGGCGTCGACGATACGCTCGCGCGCGCGCGCCATTATGGCCAGCGCGCCATCGATTCGCTAGGCTGTTTCGCCAATGGCAAGGCCAAGGCGGCGATGGTCGAGGCTGTCGAATTCGCCATCGCCCGGGCTTATTGAGCCGCTGGTTCGGCCGCCGATGAGGCCGATCGACATTGCCGTCGCGGGATGTGGTCCATGCGGCCTCGCCGCCGCGCTCCTGCTGGCCCGTGACGGCCATCATGTCACAATCTTCGAACGCTTTGATGTTGCCCAGCCGGTTGGTTCGGGGCTGATGCTTCAACCGACTGGGCTCGCGGTGCTCGATCGGCTGGGCCTTGGCGCTGCCGCGCGGGCCAGCGGGGCAGTGATTGAGCGCTTGGTAGGGCGGGCTGGCGCTGATGGGCCGGTGGTTCTGGACGTGCGCTATGCGGCGATGCGGCGCGCGGTCACGGGTATCGGCATCCACCGCGCCCGGTTGTTTGACCTGCTTTACCGGGCCGCGCGCAATGATGGCATTGTGATAGAGACGGGGCGCCATGTCGTAGGTACCACGCTTGCCGCTGGCGGCAGGCGACGCGTTGATTTCGCGGATGGATTCAGCGCGGGGCCATTTGACCTAGTGGTTGATACGCTAGGTGCGCGTTCGGTGTTGGCGCCGCCCACGGGTCGTGAGTTAGCCTATGGCGCCTTATGGGCGAGCCTTGATTGGGTCGATGGCGCAGGCTTTGATGGCGCGGCGCTTGAACAACGCTATCGGGCAGCCCGGCAGATGACCGGGGTGATGCCGATCGGCACAGCGCCCGACAGTGCCGCCCCACAAGCCGCGTTTTTCTGGTCGCTGCGCGCCGACTTGTTTGATCGTTGGCAACGCGAAGGCTTGGCCGCCTGGGCGGCGGATGTCCGGGCATTGTGGCCGATTTGCGATGCGCTCCTCGATCAGATCGTCGATCCCGGCCAGCTGACTTTTGCCCGGTACATGCATCGGACCTTGTCGAACCCGGCAGCGCCAGGGTTGATCCATCTTGGCGATGCCTGGCACTCGACCAGTCCCCAGCTTGGTCAGGGGGCGAACATGGCGCTGCTCGATGCCTGGGCACTGGCGCAAGGGGTGCGGTCAAGCGGGTCGGTCGGCGAAGCGCTGGCCTGGACCGTGCACCTGCGCCAGAGCCATATCCGCCTTTATCAGCAGCTCAGCTATTGGCTGACACCGGTCTATCAATCGGATGGTGATCTGCTGCCGATGCTGCGCGATCGGCTGGTCGCGCCCGTTTCGAAAATCGCGCCGATGCCTTTCCTGCTGGCGCATTTGGTCAGCGGCCTGGTCGGCGCACCACTCGGGCGGCTGGAATTGGGATGAGTCTGCCCATCCACGCCGTCCTGCCCGAATTGCTCACTGCGCTGCGGTCTAGCGCCAACGCTGTGCTGGTCGCGCCGCCAGGGGCGGGCAAGACGACGGCGGTTGCGCCTGCGCTGCTCGGTGAAGACTGGTGCTGCGGCGAGATCCTGCTGCTCTCCCCCCGCCGTCTCGCCGCACGCGCGGCGGCAGAGCGGATGGCGGCGCAGGCGGGGGAGGGTGTTGGCCAGACCTTTGGCTATGCCACGCGAATGGACAGCAAGCGCTCTGCAAAGACGCGGGTGACGGTGATGACCGAGGGGATTTTAGTCAATCGCATCCAGGCTGATCCTGAACTGAGCGGTGTGTCGGCGGTGCTGTTCGACGAAGTCCATGAACGCAGCCTCGATAGCGATTTCGGGCTGGCGCTGGCGCTTGATGCCCAGGCCGGGTTTCGGCCTGATCTGCGGCTGCTGGCGATGTCGGCGACCCTTGATGGCGCGCGCTTTGCCAGCCTGATGGGGGACGCGCCGGTGATCGAAAGCGCTGGCCGCAGCTATCCGCTGGCGCTGCATCATATCGGGCGCGCTGGCGAGGCGAGGATTGAGGACCAGATGGCCGCCGCTATCCGCCAGGCGCTGCGTGAGGGAGAGGGCGGCGTGCTGGCGTTTCTGCCGGGCGTTGCCGAAATTGAGCGCGTGGCTGAACGGCTCACCGGCCTGCCCGACGATATCATTTTGCACCGCCTGCACGGCAGCCTTGATCCCGCCGCCCAACGCGCAGCGATTGCACCTGACGGTGGGGGGCGTCGCAAGCTCGTGCTCGCCACGTCGATTGCCGAGACCAGCCTGACGCTCGACGGCATCCGCATCGTCGTCGATTCGGGGCTGGCGCGGCGCCCACGTTATGATCGTGCAGCGGGGATGACTCGCCTCGTCACCGAACGCGCAAGCCAGGCCTCGGCGACGCAGCGCGCCGGTCGTGCCGCCCGCCAGGGGCCAGGGGTGGCATATCGTTTGTGGGAGGAAGCGGCGACCGCTGGCCTGCCGCGCTTCGATCCGCCTGAAATTCTGGAAGCTGATCTGTCCGCGCTCACGCTTGATTGCGCGCGCTGGGGGGTGGCCGATCCGCGCCGCCTCGCCTGGATTGATCCGCCACCTGAGGCCGCCGTTACGGAGGCCCGCGCTCGGCTGGTCGCGCTCGGCGCGATCGATCAGGATGGCCGCCCGACCGCGCATGGCGACGCCATCGCCGCGCTGCCGCTGTCGCCCCGGTTGGGCCATATGCTGATCGAGGCGGGCAAGTTGGGGATCGCATCCGTCGCTGCGCAAATCGCCGTCCTGCTGGGCGAGCGTGGACTGGGCGGGCAGGACGCTGATCTTGAGAGTCGTTTGCGGCGTTGGCGCACCGACCGCGGGCCGCGTGCCGACACTGCCCGGCGGCTGGCGGCGCGCTGGGCAGGATTGGTTACATCAGCAGTGCCTGGGCCGAGCGGGGCGGCGGATGTCGCCACCTGCATCGCGCTCGCCTTTCCGGATCGTATCGCGCGGCGACGCGATGCCTCGGGCGAAAGCTGGGCCTCGGTCGGCGGGCGTGGCTTCCGCCTCGATCCGACGACATCGCTGGCGCGCAATGAATGGCTGGCGGTCGCCGAAACGCAGGGCATGGCCGCGGGTGCGCGCATCCTCTCGGCCGCCGCGATCGACCTCGACGCTGTCGAGGCATTGTTCGGGGACCGGATCGAAACGCGGCGGACGGTCACTTTCGATCCCGCCACAGGCGGCGTGAAGACCGAGCGCGAGCGGCGGATCGGCGCGATTCGCCTCAGCGGCGGTCCTGATTCGGGTGCCGACCCCGTTGCCGTTAGCGCCGCCCTGCTGGCGGGTCTCAAGATGCATGGCCTGGCGTTGCTGCCCTGGTCCGACACCGCGCTCGCCCTGCGCCAGCGAGCTGCTTTTGCGGCCGCGCACGGCGCACCCGAGGTCGCGCTTGACGATGCGGCGCTGCTGGCCCGCGCCGACGCATGGCTGGAGCCTCTGCTGGCGGGCAAGCGTCGGCTCGACCAGATCGATTCGGGCGCGCTCACCGACGCGCTGCGCACGCTGATCGGCTGGGACGCGATGCAGGCGATTGACCGGATTGCCCCGCCGCGTTTCGAATCGCCCGCCGGCAGCAGCCACGACATTGATTATAGCGCCGAGGCCGGGCCGACCGTCGAGCTTCGCCCACAGGCGCTGTTCGGGCTCGCGCGCCACCCGATGATTGCGGGCGGCCGCGTACCGCTCGTGCTCAGTCTGACCTCGCCTGCCGGGCGGCCGATCCAGACGACGCGTGACCTGCCGGGCTTCTGGGCGGGGAGTTGGGCGGATGTGGCGCGCGAAATGCGGGGCCGGTATCCGCGCCACCCCTGGCCCGATGATCCCGCCAGCGCCAATGCGACGCTGCGCACCAAAAATGCTGATGCACGCCAGCGCCAACCGCGATAAGGAAGCGCGATGACCACAGCTCGCCTTTATCAGCGCCCCAAAAACGCCATGCAATCGGGCCGCGCCCGCACCACGATATGGGTGCTTGAATATGAGCCGACCGAGGCCAAGCAGCCCGATCCGCTGACCGGCTGGGCGGGCTCTGGCGATACCCGCCAACAGCTGCGGATGACCTTCCCGACGCTGGAGGCGGCGCAGGATTATGCGACGCGGGAGGGCATCAGCTTTCATGTCGTTCCCGCACCCGAACGGACGCTGAAGCTGCAGGCCTATGCCGATAATTTCCGGTGACGCCGCGCGCTGTCGTCAAAGCCTGGGTTGCTGCCTTTAACGCGGCTGATCTCGATCGGCTGGCAACGCTGTATCACGAAGAAGCGATCAACCATCAGGTGGTGACAGAGCCGGTAATTGGCCGATCCGCCATCATCGCCATGTTCGCGCGCGAATTCGCGACGGCGACGATGCACTGCGTGCCCGAAAACCTGTTCGAGGACGGCGAATGGGCGATCCTTGAATGGCATGATCCCAGCGGCCTGCGCGGCTGTGGCTTTTTCCATGTGATTGACGGGGTGATCGAGTTCCAGCGTGGCTATTGGGACCGGCTGAGCTTCGAACAGGGCCAGGCTCAGGCCAACAAGGTCTGACCCAGCAGCAGCAAGAGCTTCACGTCCATCGCCAGCCCCTCGGCGCGCTTGGCCGCGATAAAATCGGGCAAAGCATCCAGCGCGACCCGGTGGACGATAATGTCTTCATCGTCGCTGCCGCCACCCGGGCCGACTTTGGTCAGGCCATGCGCGCGGACCAATGTGAAGCCTTCGGAGACCATGCCGGGGGATGAATGGAAAAAGCCAATCGGTTCGATCCGCTCGGCGCGATAGCCAGTCTCTTCTTCCAGCTCGCGACCAGCCGCCCGCTCGACCGATTCGCCGACGGTCTCATCGCCAACCAGCCCGGCCGGAAGTTCAAGGCAGCGCCGTCCCAGCGGTACGCGATATTGATCGACCAGAATGACATGGCCGTCATCGATCGCCAAAATCACCGCCGCCTGAATGCCACGCGCGCGCGACACATATTCCCAGGTGCCGTCCAGCTTGACCGCCAGGAATTTGCCCTGCCACGCGGTGGTTGCCGTCACAGTTCGATCAGCCGATCGGGGAGTTCGTTCACATCGTCAGCGGCGCGCGGCAGATGCGTGGCAAGCAGCGTGCCGACACGGCCGACGGCAGCAATCATCCCATCCGCGATCCGCCCCTCGCGCACCTCGGCGACCATCGCGGCCATCGCCTCACCCCATTCGCTGTCAGCGACTTTGGTGTGGATCGCTTCATCCGCGATGATCTCGGCCATATGCTCGCCAAGCGACAGATAGATGAGGATGCCGGTTCGCCCGGCAGTGCGCGCTTCGGTGCCAACCTTGAACAATTCGATCGCGCGGCGTCTCACCCGGCGACGACGCGTTCCCTTGGGAGTCAGGCGCAGCCGTAGTGGCATATAGTTCAGGCCGTAGCGGACAGCCAGGAACACCAGCGTCATCGTGACAAAGGCGATCAACATTACGTCCCGAATTTCGGCACCTGCCCAACCGCCCGACACGCGCTCGATCAGGCCAAGCAGCAGTCCCGGCCAGCCCGCGAACAGCAGCGGCACCAGCAAGGCCGCCAGCACTGCATAATGCAGGCCGACATCATGATAGCTGTCAGAGCGATCAGCGATGATCGTGACGATCTCGCCCGATGTGCCTGCCTCTGCGGCATGCACCGCGTCGCCGACCTTGCGGCGCTCATCAAAACTGGGTTTGCGCATCACCAACTCCCCGACGATCCGCCGCCGCCGAACGATCCGCCACCGCCGCCGCCCCAGTCAGAGCCGCCACCGCCGCCCCAATCGGAACCACCGCCACTGCCCCAACCGGAGGATCGGCCACCGCTGTTCGACAGGCTGTTGAGCGCTGACCAGAGGATCACCTCGCCGACCGCACCCGCGACATTGTTACTGCGATACCGCCGCCCGCGCGACCGGCCGAATGCCATGGGCAGCACGACCGCGAAGATCACCACCATGATGATGATCGCGATCACCCAATCGCCCGATGAACTTTTCGATCGTGGCTTTTTCTTCACTTGCGCCGCCGCACGCGCCTCCCCGGCTTCCAGCGGCAGCTTCATCTGCTCGGCAATCTCGGCGGCACCGGCAATGATTCCGCCGGGCAGGTCGCCTGACTTGAACTTTGGCAAGATGGTGTTGCGGACGATCTGGCTCGACAGCGCATCGGTCATGATCGGTTCAAGGCCATAGCCGACCTCGATCCTTACCTTGCGGTCATTGGGGGCGACGATCAGGATGATGCCGTTATTGGCGTCCTGCTGCCCGATCTTCCACGCCCGGCCCAATCGATAGCCATAATCCTCGATTGTGTAGCCTTGCAGGTCGGGGATTGTCGCGACGATGAATTGCCGCGTCGTCGCCTTTTCAATCTCCGCCGATTGCGCGGTCAGCGCGGCGATCTGGGCGGGGTTCAGGACATGCGCCGCATCGACGACCTGCCCGGTTATGGGCGGGAAGGTCTGCGCGGTCGCCGCGCCACCCCAGAGGAGTAGCGCGGCGATAAAGGTGAGGACGCGGATCAGTTGAAGTTGACCTTTGGCGCGGTGTCTGCGCCCGGTGTGGTGGCAGCGAAGGGCACCAGCGGCTTGGCACCGTAGATCAGCGAGGCGCCGATCGCGTCGGGGAAGGTGCGGATGCGGGTGTTATACGCCTGCACCGCGCCATTATAATCGCGCCGGGCAATCGTGATGCGGTTCTCGGTGCCCTCAAGCTGTGACTGGAGCGTCTTATACCCTTCCTGCGATTGCAGTTCGGGATAGGCCTCTTGCAGCCGCTGAAGCGACAGGCCGAGCGCAGCCTGCGTGCGTTCAAACTGCTGCACCTTGTTTGGATCGTTCAGATCGCCTGCCGCAACCGTCACCTTGTTGGCAGCGGCACGGGCCTGGGTCACTTCAACCAGGATGCTTTTTTCCTGCGCGCCGGCGGCTTTCACCGTGGCGACCAGATTGGGGACCAGATCGGCGCGGCGTTGATATTCATTCTGGACATCGGCCCAGCGCGCCTTGGCCGCTTCCTCCGCGGTGGGGACGCTGTTCAATCCGCAGGCGGAAAGCAGCGCGGCGCTGGCCAGCGCGATGACAAGGCGAAACTTCATGGTGGTGCTTCCTCCAAACCCGTTGCACTTGACCTTTTAGCCGAGCCGCCCTCACTTGCCCAATGCAAATCGGCGGCTAGCGTTCTAGTCTAGCA
This sequence comes from Sphingomonas sp. 28-62-20, assembly GCF_002281505.1. Classification (NCBI taxonomy): domain Bacteria; kingdom Pseudomonadati; phylum Pseudomonadota; class Alphaproteobacteria; order Sphingomonadales; family Sphingomonadaceae; genus Sphingomonas; species Sphingomonas sp. 28-62-20. Next base: position 12,830 of record NZ_NCGH01000033.1, on the reverse strand, counting down.
ATACACATCGTATCGGAGGGGTGGATGTTCAAGGCGTTTCGGGAATTTATCGCACGCGGCAATGTGCTCGATCTGGCGGTTGGCGTGATCATTGGCGGCGCCTTCGCCACGATCACCAAATCGCTGACCGAAGATGTCATTCTGCCGGTCGTCGGCGCGATCTTTGGCGGTTTCGATTTCACCAGCTATTTCATCCGGCTAGGCCCTGTGCCGGCGGGCTATGCCGGATCGCTGACCGATTATGCGGCGCTGAAAGCGGCAGGCGTGCCGCTGCTTGGCTATGGCGCGTTCGTCACGGTGCTGATCAATTTCCTGATCCTGGCCTTCATCATCTTCCTGATCGTGCGCGCCGCCAATCGGATCGTGCCCACGCCCGAAGCCGCGCCCGCCGAACCAGCAGCCGAACCTGCCGACATCACGTTGCTGCGCGAAATTCGCGACGAATTGAAGAAGAGCGGGGCGGCGTAGGGCGGCGACGCAACCCAGTCCTTCACGCCGCTGCCAGATCCTCGGTATTGGCATCGGCCAGGCTGGTGCCGTCCAGGATGCGCGCGGTTTCATCACGCACGCGCATCATCGCGTGGCGGATTGCGCAATCGGCTTCGCTCTTGCAATCGGCGCAGGCGCGGTAAGCGGTGCGGCTGACACAGGGGACCAAAGCCAGCGGTCCTTCAATCACGCGGATGATTTCGCCCAGTGAGATCAGGTGCGTTGGCCGCGACAGGCAATAGCCGCCCATCTTGCCGCGGTGGCTGTGCAGGAAACCCGCCTCACGCAGATCAGCGAGGATCAGCTCCAGGAATTTGCGTGGGACATTTGCCGCCGTGGCAATGCGGTTCATCGGAATGGGCGGAGAGCCCATCGGGGCCTCGGCCAGATAAAGCATCGCGCGGAGCGCGTAGCGAGAACGCTGCGTCAACATAATTTGACACTTATGAACCGAGTTTGTGGCGAGCGAAAGGCGGACCTTTTCATTTATTTCACAGCGCCTATATCGGGGATGCCGGGTTCGCCCGGCTATGGCGATAAATGCCAGCGTAAAATAGACGCAGCGGACCCGGGGGCAGTACCCGGCGGCTCCACCACAACCGGCCCTGACCGATATCGGTCAAGGCGGGGGTTAGTACGACGAAAGCGCGGTTCGGGCCGAACCGGGCAACAGAATCGGACACCAGCGGCCCGGGGGGGCCGGGCAACAGAACCCCCCACCTTTCCGCCTATTTGGCAGGCAGCCCATATTCCCAGCCCCACGGCATGCCCGTTTCGCCCAGCGCGGCGCGGACCAGGGTAGGAAATTCGCGCTCGGCGCGGACGTCGTTTGACAGGATGATCACACAGCGCGCGCTGCGTTTCAGGCACACCCACATATTGGCGGTCGAATCATTATGCCCGCCCTTGAAAAACCCCGTTCCCTGCGGCCCATTAAAGGTGATGACGCTCAGCCCAGCCGCTAGCCCCACCACGCGCTCGGTCGTTGGCGCCTCAGGCTGGAGCGACGGGAATTGCGATCGGGTCGTAATCGGCAAGTGCGGGCCAATCATCTCCGCCCGGCGAGCGGCGCTGACCCCGTCACCGCGCATGAAGCCCGCCGCGAACTTCGCGATATCGTCAATCGTCGTGTCCATCGATCCGGCGGCGCGCACGCGGCTGCGCTCGTCGTGCGGCTCGACGCTGCCGTCGATCTTCCAGCCATCGGCCAGGTTGCGCGCGAAATCGGCGCGCCAGATCAGACTGGTGTTGGTCATGCCGAACCGGTCGAACACGCGGCGCTGCATTTCGGCACCCAGATCGAGCCCCAGCCCCTGTTCGATCACGAACTGGAGCATCATCATCCCCTCCCCCGAATAGCCATAGCGGGTGCCAGGATCGAAATGGAACTTCAGCTTGCCATCGGGTTCAAGGAACGAAAAATTGGCAAAACCCGTGCTGTGGGTCAGCACCATCCGCGCGGTGATCCGCTGCCAGCGATCATCGCCGGCTAGATCGCCCCAATTGCCGTAGGCGTCCAGATTGCCATAATCGGGCAGCGGCTTGGCGAGATAGGTTGCCAATGGGCGGTCGAGATCGATCTTCCCCTCATCAACCAGCTGCATCACGGTATAGGCGAACACCGCCTTGGTGATCGATGCGCCGTACATGATGGTATCACGGTCAAGCGGCGCGCCGGCCGCGTTACGCGCACCATAGCTGCGGATGAACACGGGCCTGCCCCGTTCGACAACCGCGATCGCCAGCCCGCGCGCGCCGGTTTTGGCCATCGCTGCGCGCACCGTCGCTTCGAGCGGCGCGAATTGCGGGTCTGCGGCGGCATTACCAAGGGTCATCACCAATAGGGTGGCGGCGAGCATGCGCCCCGCCAGCATTTTCCCTGAACGCATTTGCCCTTTGCGCATTGGTGATGCTCCCCCATGCATGCCGGCTCAATCTGTCCTGTTGCAGGCATAGACCGTCCCATGCGTCATGACGAACGCTTTGTTAGCGTTAGCGGCAAAGGGTTTCCTCATGTACCTGCGTATAAGCCTTGCGACGACCGGTCGAGCAGAAGAGGCGATGGAAATGGGGGTGCTATGACGGACTCGGTGCAGTTCATCCCGGACGAACACTCCGACCCCAACATCGATACGAACAACGCGCCGCCGAATGGAGCCGTGGGCGTACCGCTCATCCCCGCCTTCGCATCCACGCTCGCCCTTGCTGCGTGCAGCGGCGGTGGCGGCTCCAGTTCCCCGCCGATCGCCATTGTCACCCCCACGCCAACCCCAACATCAGCGCCGGTCACTGCCGCGCAGGCCAGCCGGTTCCTGGCGCAGGCGAGCTTTGGCGCGACCAGGGCCGATATCGCGCTGGTTCAGTCAATGGGCTTTTCGGGTTGGATCACCGAACAGATCAGCCGTCCGCGCACACAGCATTGGGACTGGCTGGTTGCGAATGGCTATACGGCCAGCACCTTCATCAACAGCCAGGCAGGTTTCGACAACACCGTCTGGCGGCAGATCATCAGTGAACCGGGCCAGCTGCGGCAGCGCGTCGGCATGGCGCTTGCTGAAATTCTGGTCGTCGGCATTGACGGGGTGAACCAGCAATGGCGGCAATTTTCGGTCGCGGCTTATCTTGATGTGCTGCTCGACAATGCGTTTGGCAATTACCGCACACTGCTGGAACGGATCACGACCAACGCGGCGATGGGGGCGTATCTGACCTTCATCAACAATCGCCGCGCCAACGCCGCGTCGGGCGCGATGCCCGATGAAAATTATGCGCGCGAACTAATGCAGCTCTTCACGCTGGGGCTCAACCGGCTGAACATGGACGGCAGTGTCCAGATGGCGAATGGCAGTCCGGTCGATACCTATACGCAGGACGATGTGAGCCAGCTCGCGCGGGTGTTTACCGGGCTGGTGCTCGATTCGACCGATAGCTCGACGCCGGATCGGTTGCGGCGTCCGCTGGTGATCAACACTGGCTTGCATGAAAATGGCGCCTCCAGCTTTCTCGGCACGACCGTCCCGGCGGGCACCGAAGGGATTGCAGCGGTGCGGCTGGCGCTTGATGCTATTTTTGCGCACCCGAATGTGCCGCCGTTCGTTTCGAAACAGCTGATCCAGCGGCTGGTGACGAGCAATCCGTCGGCGGCCTATGTGGGCCGGGTGGCGGCTGTGTTTGCCAATAACGGATCGGGCGAGCGCGGCGATCTGACCGCGGTGGTGCGCGCGATCCTGCTCGACACCGAAGCGCGCAGCGATGCCCTGTTGACCAGTGCCAGCACCGGCAAGTTACGCGAACCGGTGATCCGCTTCACCAATTGGGCGCGGGCTTTTGGGGCAACCTCGACGGCCGGTCTCTGGCCAATCGGCGATACCAGCAGTTCGAGCACAAGACTGGCGCAGTCGTTCGGGCGCAGCCAATCGGTCTTCAACTTCTTCCGCCCCGGCTATACCCCGCCCAACACGGCAATTGCGACGGCGGGGCTGATTGCCCCGGAATTTCAGATCACCAATGAACTAAGCGTGGTCGCCTTCATCAATTACATGCAGCCCGCGATCCAGAACGGCGTCGGCGATGTGCGCGCCGATTATACCGCGATCAGCGCGCTGGCGAACGACAGTCAGGCGCTTGTGGATGAAGTAAACCTGGTGCTCGCCGCCGGGCAATTGAGCAGCGCCACAATCGCCGCCATCCGCGCGGCGGTGGACAGTATCGCGACCACTGCGACCAATGCTGCCCTTAACCGGGCCTATATCGCGATCCTGCTGACGCTCGCGTCGCCTGAATATATCACGCTGAAATAGGGGCACGGCCATGACCAATGATCAATCCCGCCGCGCCTTTTTGAAACGCACCGCTGCGCTGTCTGCCGCTGGGGCGGCGGCCCCCTTTGTCACTAGCCTGGCCGCGATCGGCGAGGCGGCGGCGGCAACCGCGGCCGATTACAAGGCGCTGGTGTGCGTTTTCATGTTCGGCGGCAATGATTACGCCAACACGCTGCCACCCTTTGATCAGGCGAGCTATACCCTTTACGCGGCGGCCCGGCAGGGGCTGGCGCATGGCCGCGATGCGCTGATGCCGACACTGCTCACGCCGTCCACCGCGCTGGCGGGCGGGCGGCAATATGCGCTAGCGCCGACCATGGCGCCGCTGCTGCCGATTTTCAATGCCGGGCGGATGGCGGTTGTCCTGAATGTCGGTACCCTTGTTCAGCCGACTACCAAGGCGCAGTACACCGCCAATTCAGTGCGCCTGCCACCCAAATTGTTCAGCCATAATGATCAGCAAAGCTATTGGCAGGCGAGCACGCCCGAGGGGGCGACATCGGGCTGGGGCGGTCGAATTGGTGATTTGCTGCAAAGCGGCAACGGCACATCGACGCTGACCTGCATCAATGCGTCGGGCAATGCTGTTTTTCTTACCGGGCGCACTGCGATCCAATATTCGGTCAGCACCAATGGCCCGATCGCGCTGCTTAACAATGGATCGACGCTGTTCGGATCGACCACGGCAGCAAGCACATTGCGCAGCCTGATGACGGGCAACAACGCCAATCTGCTGTCGAACGAACATGCGCGGGTCAGCCGGCGTGCGCTGGACACGTTCACGCAGGTCAACACGGCGCTCGGCGGGGCGCCAGTGGGCAATTTCCCGTTGTTCCCCAGCGGCAACAGCCTGGCCTCTCAGCTGCAGATCGTCGCTCGGCTGATCTCGGTCTCGCAGGAATTGGGCGCGCGGAGGCAGGTGTTTTTCGTGTCACTTGGCGGTTTTGACATGCATGACTCGTTGGCGGCGCAGCACCCGACGCAGATCGGCCTTGTCGCCAACGCGATCCGTGCCTTTTACGATACCACCGTTGCGCTGGGCGTGGCGGACCGGGTGACGACTTTTACCGCCTCCGATTTCGGGCGCACGCTGCAGGCCAATTCGGATGGCTCCGATCATGGCTGGGGTAGTATGCATTTCGTTACTGGCGGCGCGGTCAACGGTCGGCGCTTTTACGGGACCCCGCCAGCGATCGGCAACAACACCCCCGATGATGTCGGCCAGGGGCGTTTGCTGCCGACGATCGCGGTCGATCAATATGCCTCCACCCTCGCCAATTGGTTCGGCGTCAGCGCCAGTGATATGGCAACGGTCTTGCCCAATATCGGCAACTACAATCCGTCGAGTTGGAACCAGGGTTTCGTCTGATGACCTGTCAAGATCGGCTTACTGCCTGATTGCAGCGGGGGTGCGCGCTCCCTAGCTACAGGATGCGCCGCTTTGCCCGGCGCGCCACGGCCCGATTGGAGACGCGCGTGCCCGATAACGGATTTACGGCCAAGGGCCGCGGCGTCCCGAGCGGTCGGCTGTCGCGCCTCGGCGTGTTCGGCAAGATGGCTGGCGGGGTGGCTGGTGGGGTGGTCGCCGAAGGCGCCCGGCGGCTGGCGATCGGCGAGCGGCCGCAGCTGAGCGACCTGTTGCTCACCCCGGCGAATATCACCCGCGTGACCGATCAGCTCTCGCATCTGCGTGGTGCGGCAATGAAGCTGGGGCAGATGATCTCGATGGACGCGGGCGACATGCTGCCGCCCGAACTCGCTGCAATTCTTGGCCGGTTGCGCGATCGGGCGCACCACATGCCGCCGCCACAATTGCAGCAGGTGCTGGCAAAGCATTGGGGCAAGGATTGGCGCCGCCGCTTTGCCCGATTTGGCGCAACCCCGATTGCCGCCGCGTCGATTGGTCAGGTGCATAAGGCCGTGACCCATGACGGGCGGACGCTGGCCATCAAGGTGCAATATCCCGGCGTGCGCGAAAGCATCGATTCCGACGTCGATAATGTCGCGACGCTGCTGCGGATGACGGGCATGATGCCCAAGGAAATCGATATCGCGCCGTTGCTGGTCGAAGCGAAGCGCCAGTTGCACGAAGAAGCCGATTACGTCCGCGAAGGCACGCAGATGGCGCGGTTCAGGTCCTTGCTCGCAGACGATCCGGGCTTTGTGGTGCCGCTGCTCGATGAAGAATTCACCAGTGGCCAGGTGCTGGCGATGAGCTTTATCGAAGGAACCGCGATCGAAAATCTCGTCGATGCCCCGCAGGAAGAACGCGATCGGGTGATGACCGCGCTGATCCGGCTGGTCTTGCGCGAACTTTTTGAATTCGGCCTGATGCAGACCGATCCTAATTTTGCCAATTTCCGCTATCAGCGCGACACCGGCAAATTGGTGCTGCTTGATTTCGGCGCAACGCGCGATGTGACCCCCAAAACGGCAGCGGGCTATCGCGGGCTGCTGAGCGCTGGGCTGGATGGGGATCGTGATGCGGTGGCCGCCGCCGCCGTTGTGGCCGGCTTTCTGGGCGATCAGACGCTCGAACGCCACCCCATATTGATCCGCCAGATGATCGACATCATCATCGCTGAAATGAACCGGCCCGGGCATTTCGACTTTGGCGACCGCGCCTTTGTCGGCGCGCTGAAGGATCAGGGCATGGCGATCGGTCAGGATCGGGGGGCGTGGCATATGCCGCCGATCGAGATGCTGTTTGCGCAGCGCAAGATCAGCGGCACCGCGTTGCTCGCAGCCAGGCTCAAGGCAAGGGTCGCCGTGCGCGAGATGGTCGAGCGCTATCATGACTTTGGATTGGACCAACCCAAACCCCGTTCGCCCTGAGCGAAGTCGAAGGGCATGCGAAGCGCGTGGGCTTCGACTTCGCTCAGCCCGAACGGGTCTGAGCTTGAAGCGACCTAACGTCATCAAGCTCTAGGCTTAATCGAGCAGCGACAACAGCCGCACGCCTGCATCAAAATCGGCGCGGTGCGCGGTGCGGGTGGCGATGGCGAAATCGTCGTCGCCCCATTTTTCGACCTGCCACGCTTCATCAATCTGCGCGGCGTGCCAGATCTGATCGGCATCGGCAGCGCCTTCGATCAGCGCGAGGCCAGCGATCAGCGATCCCGTAATGGTGACGATTGGGGAGAGCCCGGCCAATTCGAAAGCGCTCCGGGCTGCGACCGCGTCGCTCAACCGGGCGAGTGTCAGTGGCGGCTGAGCGCGGTGGATGATGCCGCTGACTGTATCGATATGAATATCATAGCGCCGCCGCGCCCAATCGAGCAGCGGATCCCAGGCAGCGGCTTGCCGCGCAACGAGCGCTTCCGGAGCCTCGGCCCGGTAGCACAGCAGATCGCTTTCGGCATAAGCGGCGAGATTGGCGATGAAGGGGGCGGGGTCAGTCGCAATGCGCTCAATCGCCACATTGGCAAGGCCCGTCAGCGGCATTGCGCGGGGATCAATTTCTTCGCCCACCGCGCGCCATTCATCGGCAATGGCTAGGGCGAGGGCTGGATGCGGCAGGGCCAGCGGCAATCGGCCGGGGGTGCGAACCGGCCGCCCGTCGAGTGTGATCGCGTGGCCATCCGGCCCAGCCGCGACGCTTACATCCTTCCAGAATCGCTTCACGGCTGGGGCGGCGTCCGCCACCGGGCCGCCAGCGCGCGCGGCACCAGCGCCATCATCGCCATCGATGACAAAACGATCGCCACAGCCAGAATTTGCGGGCCAAGGCTATGCGCGCGCCCCAGCAGCACGACGCCAAATGCCGCGCCGCCGGCACCGGCAAGTCGCGCTGCCGTCATCATGAAATACCGTTGCCGCGAAACGCTGTCAGGATCAGTCATGGTGCCTCCACAGCATGGGCGAGCCCCGCCACATCGGCGACGATCACATCGGCACCCGCCGCAATCAGTTCATCCGCCGGGTGATAGCCCCAGGCAACACCAATCGCGCGGGTGCCAGCGGCACGCGCCATCGCCATGTCGAAACTGGTGTCGCCGATCATGACCGTATCCGCGGCGAGTGCGCCAGCATCTGCCATTGCAGTCTCGATCATCGACGGGTGCGGCTTGGACGGGTGACGATCAGCGGTCTGCAGCGTCATGAACCAGTCGATGATGCCATGATGGGTCAGGACATGCGCCAGCCCGCGATCGGATTTGCCCGTCGCGACGCCCAATGCCCAGCCGTTCGCGCGCAATGTTTCAAGCGTGTCGATCATGCCGTCATAGAGCGGTTCTTCCGCCATCGCGCCGGTGCTGCGCAGCCGGAAAAAGGCGGCCTTATAGTCATCGGCGAGCGCCTGGTGCTGGGCATTATCGGCACCGGGGAGCAGAATCCGCATTGCCTCGACCAGGCTCAGCCCGACAATATTGCGGATTGCCGGGCGCGGCGGCGGGACCAGCCGGGCACCATCAAACGCTTCTTCGACCGCGCGACAGATATTATGCTGGCTGTCGACCAGCGTGCCGTCGCAATCGAAGATCGCAAGCCGGATCACGCACAATCTCGCGTTTGGGCGCGAGAAAAATGGGATTCTAGGGCCGCAGCATCGATCATTGCTGTCGGATAGCCTACCCTTATCGAAATGCAAAAAGCGTTTGGCAATTGCCCATCACTTTAGTTCAGGTGTTGACCCGGCATCGTCCCCACCGTTTACTCTCGGCATGAGAGAAATCCGATGCGCCTGAAACTGGTCGCGCTCGCATTTGGAGGGCTGTTGCTGGGCGCGGATGTTCCGAAGGCGCATGTCGGCACGGCAATATCGGTGCGCAATATGGCGACGATCACCACGCCACCAGCTGCGCCCAGCCAATTGCGCGTCAACGGCCAGGTGCTTCGCCATGATGTGATCGCGACCGGGGCGAAATCGGCGGTCGGCGTGAAGCTCGCTGACAGCACCTTGTTCAGCATCGGGGCCAATGCCCGGGTCAGCGTTGATGATTTCGTTTATGATGCCGATCGCAGCGCCAGCACGATGACAATCAGTTTCCTGAAAGGGGCGTTCCGTTTTGTCTCGGGCAAACCGACTCACGCCAATCCCGGCCAGACCGCGATCAAGACGCCAGCGGGGACGATCGGCATTCGCGGCACTGTCGTCACCGGCGTCATCGGACCAGAGGCGCTCGATTATTATCGCCAGGCCGATCCATCATTCGGCCAGCAAGATCAGGCCGACGACACGGCCACGCTGATCATCCTGTCGGATACCGGCGGGGAGGGCGGGGGCATTGATGTAACGACGGATGGCGAAGTGACCGCGCTGCGCAGCGCCGGACAGGCCATCTATTTCCCCCGCCGCGGCAGCCCAGCGCGCCCACCTTTTCTGGTTAGCCCAGCCTTGCGTGGGCGGATTGAGCGCGGGGCCGAGCCGCGCAATTTCAGCCGCAGCCAGGGGGCGGTGCAGCCGCCATCCGGTCGGCAGCCTGCCGGACCGAACAGCCGCAACGCGCCAGGGAATGACGGCCCTGGCGGTCGACTGGGCGAGCCGGGTCGGTTCGGTGGGCCTGGGGGACCGGATAGGCCTGGCGGACCTGGCGGACCTACCGGGTCTGCGCCGCCCCCACGGTGATTTTCGGCCATCGAGCGGACCAGGGCAACAAAGGGCCTTTTTGCGGGCTAACCAGCCGCGCTCGTTCAAGAAAATTTCCGATTTATTTACCACGAAAGACCTAAGCCCGAGCAGCATCGAATGGCTTTGCAATCGATGGTGATCTGGGGAGTAGCGCGCGTGATGAAAGGGCTGCCAACCGCTGCCGCACCGCCAATCCCCCGCCATCGCTTTATCCCTGCTTTGGCGGCACGCCCGGCATTGGCCGTCACGCTCTTCATCCTTGTTCTGACGGTGATCCTGCTGGCGGTGATGCAGGGGCCGCTGAGCCCCGATATCTCAGGCCAGCTGTGGATTGCCGATCGGCTGCGGCATGGTGCGCGGCTCTATTTTGATATCAGCGAAATTAATCCGCCGCTGTGGTTTTGGCTGGCGATACCGGTCGATGGCCTGGCGGCGGCGCTGGGCGTTCGTGCCGAGGCGGTTCTGATTGTCGCGATTGGCTTTGCGGCGCTGTTGAGCCTGTTGGCGACAAACCAGTTGCTCAAAACATATCCGCCCGAGTTGCGCAGCGCCTTGCTGATTTTTGCCGCGTGCATCTTGCTGATCATGCCGCTGCGCGATTTGGGCCAGCGCGAACAAATCGCCTTGATGGGGGCGCTTCCTTACGTCGCGCTCATCGTCGCTCGGCGCGAGGGGCGACGGGTGCCGCTTTGGCTGGCGCTGGTAGTGGCAAGCGGCGCTGCCGTCGGTTTTGCACTCAAGCATTACTTTGTTGGTGTGCCACTGCTGCTGGAACTCTGGCTGCTCTTTTGCCTGCGCCGCCGTTGGCGACCAGTTCGGTCAGAGACGGTCATGCTCCTGATGGGGGCCATCAGCTACGTCCTCGCGATTGTGACGGTGACGCCGGGCTATCTCCAGGTTTCGGTTCCAGAGTTGCTGCTTGCTTATGGCGCGTCGGGCGCGCCGAGCCTGAACTACATGATCCGCCCCGCGCAACCGATCTGGGTGCTTATCCTGTGCGCCATTGCCTTGCAGCGGTCGGTTGCCGCGCAGCCGCTTGCGCCGATGACGGCGGCGTTTCTCATCGCCGCGCTGGGCTTTTTTCTGGCCTGGCTGATCCAGCATAAGGGGTGGCCGTATCAAAGCATCGCCACAACGGGCTTTCTTGCGCTGGCCATGGCGCTGTCGCTGGTCGATGCCTCTCGGACCGCCTTCACGCGCCCTCGCATGATTGCAATCGCGGCGCTGATATTGCCGATGTTGTTGTGTGCTGTGCCCACCCAATGGGTCCCGACGCCAGAGACCGATATTGCCCCCGCGCTCGATGGGCTGGAGCCCGGCGACACGGTGGCGATAATTTCCATAGAAGGCCGGACGGCCTGGCCTGCCACCGTTGGTCGCGGCTTGCGCTTTTCGGGGCGGCGAGGGGCCTTTTGGATATTCGCTGCGGTCGACGCCAATGCGCTTGGGCGCCATGATCCCCGGATCGAAACGCTTGGGCGCAAGATCGTGCGCGAAGCGGTGCAGGATTATCGCTGCCTCCCCCCAAAGCATCTCATCTTCACACCGGGGCGGGCATCACCTTCGGTAACAAGCGCATCTGATAATCCGCTCGGCTATTTTCGGCGCGACCCGCAATTTGTTGAGCTGCTGTCGCATTATCGACGTCTCGATCGGCGGGGCGATTTCGATGCTTTTCAGCTGGTACGGCCGTTCGATCCGATGCCCGTGGATATGTGTTTGCGCGCAAGCTGAACTGGGCCGCTGCCTGGCCCGGTGGAATACCTGGGGCCATTCGCCGATGTCAGAACAGCCCGGTTGCTCTGGCCAGGATGAAGAAGATCAACAGATACGTTATTGAATCGGCAATGAGCGTCTTCATGTTTCTGCCCTTTGGTTCACGCCAGCCTGCGCCCGGACCGGAGCATAGGATGCGCGGGTAAAGAAACGACGAAGGGCTGTGGCGGGTGGTTGGGCAGCCGTTTTGTTCGCGTGTCGGGCAAGCGGCAGGGCAGGGCCTCGGGCTGCATTGGATCGCTCAGCTCTGCTCTAATAAACAAAGGGGCCGGCGGAATGCTCCGTCGGCCCCTTGCTTTGGTGGTATGTCGTCTGGATAGCTGGATTGGCGACGGCAAAGCCGCCGCCGGTCGTCGGACAGGATCGGCGGTGCCGACCTGCCGTCCGATCCGGCCTGAGTCCTGGAGCAGCATCGCTGCCCCAGGCCAGGCTCGGATCAGAAGTCCATGCCGCCCATGCCGCCCATGCCGCCGCCGCCGCCCATCGACATGGCGGGCTTGTCTTCTGGCAGCTCGCTCACCGCCGCTTCGGTGGTGATGAGCAGGCCCGAGACCGAGGCTGCGTCCTGCAGCGCGGTACGAACGACCTTGGTCGGATCGATCACGCCGCTCTCGACAAGGTTCTCATACTGGTCGGTCTGTGCGTTGAAACCACGGGTTTCGTCGTTTTCACGCAGCAGGTTGCCAGCGACAACCGCGCCATCGACACCAGCATTCTGGGCGATCTGGCGCAGCGGAGCTTCGAGCGCCTTGCGGACGATATCGATGCCACGCGTCTGGTCGTCATTCGCGCCCTTCAGGCCAGCCAATGCCTTGGTGGCATAAAGGAGAGCGGTGCCGCCGCCGGGGACGATGCCTTCTTCAACGGCTGCGCGGGTTGCGTGCAGCGCGTCGTCAACGCGGTCCTTGCGCTCCTTGACTTCAACCTCGGTCGACCCACCGACCTTGATCACTGCAACACCACCGGCCAGCTTGGCGAGGCGTTCCTGCAGCTTTTCCTTGTCGTAATCCGACGTGGTGTTCTCGATCTGCTGACGGATCGCATCGGTGCGAGCCTTGATCGATTCATGGTCGCCAGCACCATCGACGATGGTGGTGTTGTCCTTGTCGATCGTGACGCGCTTGGCGGTGCCGAGCATGCCGATCGTGACGCTCTCGAGCTTGATGCCGAGG
>NZ_NCGH01000050.1:0-5303 GCF_002281505.1 Sphingomonas sp. 28-62-20 | reverse complement strand
ATCCGTTTCGAACAGGTAGTGGCTGGCCATGGCAGCGAACCGCGCATTGACCTGTCGGACTTTGCCCTGGCCGATCCGGTCTACAGCCGTCTTCATATTGTCGAATATTCCACGCTGAGGCACGCCGCCCAGCACCCGGAAGGCCTGCGTCAGTGCGTCGAACAACATCTCGTGCGTTTGCAGCAGATAGGCTCGCGTGATGAACGCCCGACTGTGGGAGAGCTTGGTATGGGCCACCTGCAGCTTGGTAGGCCGGCCATTCAGAAGGGCGTAATCTTCACTCCAATCGAACTGAAAGGCCTCACCGGGCTGGAAGATCAGCGGTACGAATGTGCCGCGCCCACTGGTTTGCTTTTCATATTGGCGTTCGGTCTTCCACGAGCGGGCGAAGGCGGCAACACGGCTGTATGATCCCTCGTAGCCCAGCTTAACCAGATCTGCATGTAGCTGCTTGGCTGTTCGCTTCTGTTTGCGCGACTTGCCAGATTCCACCCGCAGCCACGTCGTCAGTTTTTCTGCAAACTGATCAAGCTTGCTCGGCCGTTTGGGAACCTTGAACGTCGGCTCCACCGCGTCATCGCGCAGATATTTGCGGATCGTGTTGCGCGATAATCCAGTCCGCCGCCGGATCTCGCGAATGGGGATGCCTTGCCGAAAATGCCAGCGGCGGATCACACTGAGTAGGTCCATGTCGATCACGATGCCTCCTGACTGTCAGCCAGGGGCGAGGAAAACATGGGTCAATTCTCAGTGAAAACTTATAACCCTCCCGGGTCACTTCTCAGTGCAACTCAACAGCCAGACCTTCCTGGCAAGCATAATCCAGAGCCGCCTCGCGAAGGCGTGTCGTCTGCTCGGGTGAATTGACCGGTGCCGCGGAACCCAACTACCACTCCTGCTTCTGTCAATGTACGATCGTTCCCGATCGGCACTCGCTCACGATTGATGTCGAGATAGGGGCTTGCGCGGGTCTCGTAAAGTTTTTCGCCGAATTTTAAGCTCGGTGAGGCTGCGATTGCTTCTCGTAACAAAAATGCCGCGATTGAATCGTAACTGCACGGTCGTTCCGTTAACGACTCGATGGCCGCGTGGCTGTCAGCCCGAGGATTTGATGAGATGCTTTCCGATGCCGCCGGCGCGCCCTTCTCCATCGCGGTCGTGTCCGACACGCAAAATTATGTGAGTCATCGCAACCAGCGCGAAGGCGGCTTCCCCTTCGACACGCGCGAGATGCTGTACGATATGATGGCCTATATTGCGCGCAATGCCCGGAGCGCGGGCGGCGAGATCGCCTTCGTGTCAGGTCTTGGCGACAATTGGCAGCATCCGAGCATTGCGGAGCCCGACCAGCTCAGTCTCGACCGAGGCATGAGGGCGATCGGCAATCCGGTGATCGAGGATTTGCTCCCTGCATCGCCTGAACAGTTGCTCTCGATCGAGATGCCCGCCGCTCGCGCTGCCTGGAACATCATCGCCGATCGTTTGCCGTTCTGCGTGATCCCGGGAAATCACGATTATGATCATCTGTGGACGGACCACGAGTTTCCGGCGGAAATTGGCGGAGGTATCAAGGGCAACAAGGTCGAAGGGATTGGCGGCCTTCAGGTCTCGGGGCTCGCGAACTGGAAGAACATATTCGGCGCCTCATCGCCGTTCTTCGATGGAAAGGCCTGGTACGTGTCATTCCATGACGAGGGATGCAGCTCGGCGCAGATCTTCAGCGCGGGCGGCTATCGCTTCCTTCATCTGGGCCTGGAAATGTGCCCGAATGAGGAGACGCTTGCCTGGGCTGACGGCGTCATCAATGCTTACCCCGGCCTTCCGACGATCGTCTCCATCCACGAGTTTCTCAATGAAGAAGGCGAGCGCGCGTCCATCGTCTATTTGGACATGACGCTGCGGGACAGCCGACGTTTTGGTCCGGCGCGGCTGTGGGAGCGCTTCATCTCGCGGCATGACCAGATCCTGATGACCCTCAATGGCCATTTCCACGGCGTGAGACACCGGATCGACCTCAACCAGCACGGGCACAAGGTTTACCAATTCCTGGTCAATTATCAGGGCCGCAAGCAGTCGCTCAAGGATACCGGCTCTTCCGCGAGAGTGATCGACGGCATCGGCGACGGGTGGCTGCGGCTGTTGCGGTTCGATCTCGCTGCGGCCATGCCGACCTTGTACCTTCGGGCTTATTCGACCCACTATAAGGGTTTTGCACCCGATCTGCCGCGCTACGCCGAATGGTATGGGAAAGAGCATCCCGGCATGCCCGCTGAGGAATTCCTGCGCCTCGACGATATAGCCTTCGATCTGGAAGATTTTCGACAGCGCTTCGGGCCGCCGGGCGCCGCAGCTGACCCGTAAGCTGGTGCGATCGGATCGGTGAACCGGAGCGCTCGATCCTAGCGCGGTCACCGCAAACTGTACGATCGTTCCGCCCAATTTCACCGCAACGCAGTCGGCTTCCCGGCTGTCGCCCAATCACGTCGGCAGCCCGGGGTGCGTGCTGCTGCGCCTGTTCGAAAGGATTTTGGAATTTTGTTCTATCCTTCACGCCATCTCCGGTGCCTGCTCGCTCGATCTGCGCTTTCCGTGATCGCGGTAGCGGGGACTTCTGCTCCTGCCGTGGCGCAATCTGTCTCGCCAGCCGACGATTCTGCGGCTGAGGATGTCGGAGAGATTGTCGTCACGGCCGAGAAGCGCTCCTCGACCGTCCGCGACATTCCCATGGCGATTTCCGCTTATGCACCGGCGACACTGCAGCAGAAGCAGATCACCAGCATCGAGGATATTCAGCGCATTTCGCCCAGCATGCAGGCCGGCTTCAAGGCCGGCGCCACGCAATTCGTGTCGATCCGCGGCATCGGCGCGCAGCTCTATCAATTGGCTGCCGAGCCGGCGGTCGCGGTCTCGCAGGACGGTATCGTCAATACGAGCCAGAACAGCATGAACCTCGACCTGTTCGACGTCTCGCGCGTCGAGGTGCTGCGCGGCCCGCAGGGCACCATTGCGGGGCGTAATGCCATTGCCGGTGCGGTCAATGTCTACTCCAACGAGCCGACACCGAATTTCGAAGGCGCGTTGACCGCAACGATCGGCAACTATGAGCGTCTCGCGGTAGAGGGCTATCTGAGCGGCCCGATCGCCGGCGACAAGGTGATGGCGCGTCTCGCAATCCGTTCGGATCGCGACAATGGCTGGTTGCGCAACACGCTCCTCGATACGAGGCTAGGACAAACCGACAAGCTCCAGTTCCGGGCGACTGTCCTGGCCAGGCCGACTGACGATTTCGAAGCGCTAGCGATCCTCGATGTCGTGAGGGACCGATCCACGACCTTCACGCTGGCCGACAATATCCGGATCCGATCCGACAAGCCGTCGCTCACCGAAGCCTTCGGCGCGATCCCGTTCAGCTGGTCCGACAAGACCGTCGCGATGGACGAGAGCGGATCCTTTAATCTGCGCCGCTACCAGCCCTCGCTTCGCCTGAAGTGGGCAGTCTCGCCAAGCACATCGATCACTTCTCTCACCGGCTATCTGAAGCTCGAAAATTTCTCGCGCTGGGATCCGGATGGCTCGTCGCTGCCGCTCTTCGTGTGGAATCCCAAGGCAACGCTTCCGGGATTCGACATCGACCAGTTCTCGCAGGAGCTGACCGTCGTCTCCGACATCAGCGACCGGCTCGAACTCATCGCGGGCGGGCTGTATGTCAGCAATCATCTCAAGGGCGCCAACCAGTTCGGCATTCCATTCGACAGCATTCCGGTGGACGCCATCGACTATCGCGCCAATCAGCGACTTGAGTCGATTTCCGGCTATGCCCAGCTGCGCCTGAAACTTCTGCCGAACCTTCGGGTCAGCGCCGGCGCGCGCTACACGCATGATCGCAAGAAATATGATGCCACCTTGAACGTGTTCGGCTCCATCGTGCAGAATCAGGCCAACACGACCTGGGATGACGTCACGCCGCGCTTCACGATCGATTTCACGCTATCGAAAGACCTCACGGTCTACGCGACGGTCTCGAAGGGCTTCAAATCGGGCGGCTATGTCACCTATTCGGCGCCGATCAACCAGTTCGATCCGGAAACGGCCTGGAACTACGAAGCCGGCATCAAGGGCAGCCTGTTCGACGGTCGACTGACCGGGGCGCTGACTGGCTTCTACATGCGCTACAAGGGGCTGCAGCAGTCCCAGGCCTCGGTCTCGAGCGGCGATATCATCGGGCGGGTCGTCAATGCGGACACCGCGGCCGTCAAGGGCGCCGAGCTGGAGCTGGACGCACGGGTCACCAACACACTGCGGCTCAGCTTCTCGGGGAACTGGCTCCACGGCCGCTACGGGCGTCTGCTCAGCGCCGATCCCGTTTATCCCGAGCGCGGCGTGCAGGACTATTCCGGTAACCGCCTGGTTCGTGCGCCGGACTGGCAGTTCAGCGCCGGCGCGGATTATAGCACCGCCATCGGCAGCGACTGGAATGCAACGCTGTCAGCGTCCTATTCCTGGCAGACCAAGGTCTATTTCGATTTCACCAACAAGGAGACGGTCGCGCAGCCGACCTATGGTCTCGTCAACCTCATGGCGAGCCTGGAGTCTTCGGACGGTAACTGGCGGGTGGCAGCCTATCTGCGCAACCTGACCGACAAATTCTACGTCACCCAGAACAACCCGCTGGTCGAGCGCGACGTCACTTATGGCAGCCTTAGCATCGGTGAGCCGCGGCGCTTTGGCGTCAGCCTCACGCGCCACTTCTGACCTCAGCCCAGTTCAGCAGTTCGGAGATCATCATGAAGACCAGCACCGATTTCATCCTGACCACCCATGTCGGCAGTCTCCCTCGTCCGAAAGCTCTGGAGGAGAAGCTGCTCAAGCAGGAGATGGGCGTCCTCAGCGAGGAGGAGGCCGCCACGATGCCGGCGGAGGTCTCCGACGCGGTCAAATGGGCCGTCCAGCGTCAGCGCGACATGGGCATCACCGTGATCGATGACGGCGAAATGAGCAAATATGCCTATTCGACTTACGCCCGTCAGCGCATGACCGGTCTTACCGGCAGCGACCAGATGCTCGCCATCTCGGACATCATGGACTTCCCCGAATTCGCGAAGCGGATGAAGCTCGAGATTAAGACGCCGGCCTGTGTCGGTCCGGTATCCTATCTCGAGACGGATGCGCTGCGGGCCGACATCGCCAATCTTCAGGCGGCGCTCGCGGGTTCGGGTGCCGAAGAAGGCTTCATGAACGCGCCATCACCGGGCATCATGGCAGCCTACATGCCGAACCAGTATTACGACACGCGGGAGGCGTAT
>NZ_NCGH01000049.1:0-4747 GCF_002281505.1 Sphingomonas sp. 28-62-20 | reverse complement strand
AAGCCATCGGTCGCATCCTCAACCTCTACTCACCACAGGAATGCGCCAATTATTTCGCCGCATGCGGATACGATGCAGCATGATCGAAAATCGCTCTAGACCTCCAAATTGTCCAAACGTCCTGCGATAAGATCGGGTGTGTCCAATAGGCATAAGATAACATCATGATTTCACAGTCTTTGTGAAAAGCGTCGGCAGACTGCTTCACCACAAGGAATGCCTCTTGTTGATCATCATAACCAACTGCCGTGGCTGCATAAACTTCGGCAAATTCGTCACTACCGGCAATTGTCTCGCTGCCGGTAGTTGGCTGCAATTGGGTTGCAGCATCGACATAAGGCAGGAACAAGAAGGAAAAGGGCTGCCCTCCAGCCAAGCTCGCCTTTAACTGATACAACGTGACTGGGGGGCCCACCTGACGCCCCAGATCAATCGCCCCTGCCGGTGGCCGATCATTCGCGGCGATCGGGCTTGCCGCCTTAATCATCCCCGCATTGACCCTTAGCGCTGATGATCCAACGCCCCTAGCCTGTGCTGCGCTGCCTTCGCGTAAACCGACCGCGGATTCTCGTTCTGCGTTCGCGCCACAAGGCCAGCGTGCCTTGGCTAGTTGCGGCGCGAACCCAGCAATGACCAGATCGCCATATTGAATGAACAGCGGTGAGGGGTCGATATATGATTTGGAAGCTGATTGTCGCCGTACATCCTGAATGGTCGCGGCAATGGCTTTCAAGCTACTCGGCCCGAAGTGGTCCCAATAGCGAATGACGAACTTGCGGCCTCGCAAATCGGCTGATTGAGGAAGCTGTCGCAGTGCCGTCGATGGTTTCTCGACCTGACCATCGACTTTGCCTGTGGGGCTGGTCATCGACCCGGTAAAGACGGTGGCATCGCTGTCGGGAACGATCATCAAGGCGCCCTTCTGGTCGCGCGTCTTCTTTTTCGTAAGGCAGTCAGAGCACCGGCGGAAAGGCCATAGCCGATCTCTGTTTCCTCCTTCGCCTCTGTGATCACGAGATATACGGCACTGCGGCGGGTGCCGCGAAACCAGAGCTGCCAATGGCGAGCTGTGGGGCGCCTATGGTTGCGCGCGCACCGAATTTCATAGATCACTCTCTTCGTAATGCGTAACATTGGATGATGGAGGCATTACAGCGATTTGGCGTGCGGTGTGGCTGCGCAAATTGCGGTGCCGCAATTTGCTACACGGCTGGGGAGCGCGGGTTCGGCGCTGCTCTCGGCAAACTGGACGAGGGGCGTGACTAATCTGGATGGGGGGCGGAACGGACGATAATGCAGCTGATGATGAGGCCAGGGCTGCAAGCCATGCCACGGTGCGCGTTGTCATCACGCTCCATTTTGGGCGAAGCACATCGCTAAGAACAGTGACATAGATGGTCTGGGCAGTGGACGACTGCGCAAGGTTGACGAGGTGAACGTGCCGCGATTTGAAGGCGTGACATACGAGGCAGCGACGGGTGTTACGGCACAAGCTTCGGCGACCGGATCAGATAAGCGGCTGAATGGTTGGAAAGCAATTGCTGCGTTTTTCGGGCGAGACCGAACGACGGTCGCGCGCTGGGCGAAGGAGCGTGGGCTGCCGGTCCATTATGTGCCCGGCGGAAAGCAAAAATCGGTTTTCGCGATCGAACGAGAGCTTGAAGCCTGGCGATCGCAACATGCGGAAAGCGGCCAGTTGGCGCAGACAAACGCTAATATCGCGAACGTCGCTGGTGCAATTGGCGGCGGGTGGAGCCTGCGCAATGCAGCCAGCGTCGGCCGCGGGTGGCTGGCACTCGCCGGGTTAACGATTGTTGCCCTTGCCTTTTTTTACGCTTCACCGCGCAGCACGAGCCGGACATCGCCTGCGTTGATGGCAAAATACATCGCCGCGCGTGATGTCTGGGCGCGACGGACGCCAGAAGATGTTCGGGAAGCAATCCGCCTCTATGAGAAGATAATCGGCGAAGCGCCTGATTTCGCGCCAGCGCGCGCAGGTCTGGCCGAGGCTTGGCTGATCTACCGCGAATATGGGGCTGTCAGCGATGCGCAGGCGTTCGGCATTGCCCGGATTGCAGCGCAAAAGGCAGTAAGTCTCGATCCCAATCTGGCGAGCGCGCACCGTGCGAACGGCTTTATTGATTATTGGTGGGACAATGAACCGCGCGCCGCAGTCGAGGCTTTCAAGCGCGCGCTCGCGCTTGATGACAATGATGCGCAGACGCACTTCTGGTTCGCCAATATACTGGCCGACCTTGGGGCGGCGAAGGCGGCCGAGCGTCAGTACACGCGCGCACGCTTGCTTGCGCCGGGTTCGCAGGCGATTGCGGTCGAGCATGCTTGCGCCCAGTGGCAAGCTGGCAACGACCGGCTAGCCCAGACCATGATGACCGAGCTGAAAATGCGCTATCCCGCCGACGCGACGATCAGCAATTGCCTGGCCTGGGTTTATATGGGGCTGGGCGATATCCGCGGCTATGCACGCGAATATCGTGCTATGGCGAGGATGCGCCGCGAGCCCGAGGCCGTCCGACTGTCGGCCGAGCTGGACGCCGCGATAGCGCGGGATCCCAAGACCGCGCACCGCGTGCTGATCGACGATGCAAGCCGCCAGCTGGCCGCTGGAACGCGGCGCATTCGCGAAGTGCCAGCCTTCTGGGCATCCTCAATGGGCGACCGCGCCGAACTGCTTAAGCTGATGCAAGTGGCGCAGGTGCACGGCGAACATTGGTACTCCCCGAGCATCACCGCGCGGATTGCTGCGCGCTGGCAGGGCGATTCCGAGGTTCAGTCGCTATTGGCCCAACTACGCGTGGCCCCGCCGCAAATCGACGGCATTTGAGGGCATTGTCAGCGCATCATGGCAGGCTTGGCGGGATGCTGATAGCGGGCGCATCTGCGCCGCTTCGCCTTTTCCTCACGGCTTCGTGCGTTATGGTCGGCAGCGCCTCTGCCTTTGCACAGAGCGCGCCGCCGCTGGGCACGCCCCCAGCACCCGATGACATCGTCGTCATCGGCAGTGACCTCTCGCTGCCGCCGGGCACGCCGGCATATGGATCGGTGGTGATTGGGCGCGATCGGCTGGTCGGTGATGCGTCGGGCCGGGTCGAAAATGTGTTGCGCGACGTGGCGGGGTTTCAGCAATTTCGCCGGTCGGACAGTCGATCGGCCAATCCTTCGGCTCAAGGGGTGACGCTGCGTGCGTTGGGCGGCAATGCATCAAGCCGGGCGCTGGTGTTGTTGGACGGCGTACCGATTGCCGATCCCTTTTTTGGCCATGTGCCTTTCTCCGCACTGGTCGGCGATCGCCTGTCGTCGGTGCGCGTGACGCGCGGCGGCGGGGCGGGAGCGTTTGGTGCGGGCGCGGTGGCGGGCACGATCGAGCTTGTCAGCGCCGCGCGCCGCGATCTGGCGCCCGTCGCTGGCAGCCTGTTTTATGGCAGCGACAATGCCCAGGAGGTGACCGCGAGCGTCTCGACCGATCTGGGCGGTGGGTTCGCGACGCTGTCGGGCCGGTTTGAGCGCGGCGACGGGTATTTCACGACCCCGGCCAGCCAGCGCGTGCCGGCCACCGCTCGCGCGCGTTACCGCGACTGGTCGATCGGCCTGCGCGCCGTCGCGCCGCTTGGCACACAAACCGATGTGCAGTTTCGCGCCCTGGTCTTCGATGACAGTCGCACTTTGCGGTTTCGCGGGGCGGATAGCAGCGCTGGGGGTCAGGATGCGAGCATTCGCCTGGTCCATCGTGGCGCTTGGGATGTCGATGCGCTTGCCTATCTGCAGGCACGCAATTTCACGAACAAGGTGATCAGTGCGACCAGCTTTCGGCTGACGCTTGATCAACGCGCCACGCCAGCCACCGGGGTTGGCGGCAAGATCGACCTTCGCCCGCCGGTCGGCACGGCGCATCTGTTGCGGATCGGTGCGGATATTCGCGTGGCCGATGGGCAATTGGCTGAAGATGCCTATAGCGCGGTGACCGGCCTAGTGACGGCGCGGCGCAGCGCGGGGGGCACGACCCGCACGCTCGGCCTGTTCGCCGAAGATGATTGGACCCTTGGTGGCCTTGTGCTGACCGGCGGTGTGCGCGGAGATTTCTGGGCGATCAGCGATGGCCGTTTTCGTGAACGGACTGCCGCCGGGCTGACCACCACCGATCAACGCTTTACCAATCGCCAAGGCACCGAGGTGACCGGCCGTGCAGGAGCGCTGTTTCACGCCAGCGACGCCGTCGCCTTGCGCGCGGCGGGCTATACCGGTTTCCGCCTGCCGACCCTTAATGAACTCTATCGCCCGTTCGTCGTCTTCCCCGTGACGACGCAGGCCAATGCAGCGCTGGGGCTGGAGCGGTTGCGCGGCGTTGAGGGCGGGATTGATCTCACCCCCGCGCCCGGCATCAACATCAGCCTCACCGGCTTTTACAATCGGCTGGAAAGCGCGATTGCCAATGTAACGATCGCCCCAAATCTGCGCCAACGCCGCAATGTCGATGCCATTGTTGCGCGCGGACTGGAGGTAACGGCGCGCGCGGTGCGCGGTGCTTGGTCGCTCGACGCTTCCTATGCCTTTACTGACTCGCGCGTCCTGGCGTCTGGCTTGTCAGCGGGGCTTGATGGCGTGCGTCCCGCGCAAAGCGCTGCCCATGCGCTTAGAGCGATTTTCGATCATGCTGCATCGTATCCGCATGCGGCGAAATAATTGGCGCATTCCTGTGGTGAGTAGAGGTTGAGGATGCGACCGATGGCTT
>NZ_NCGH01000048.1:0-7231 GCF_002281505.1 Sphingomonas sp. 28-62-20 | reverse complement strand
CTCGAAGGGCTCTGATTATGCCGAGGTGCCGCATGGCGGATGGCCGAAAAACAAGTCCTAGCCAACGCCATGCGGCATAATCAGGGTTACGGCATTATGTCCAAGTTCGTGGGCTTTGGTGGCGACATATCCGTCTTCGGTGCGGAACGCGCCCCGCTCGGGAAGCTGGATGTAGTCTCCGCCCGACGAGAAGAATGCACGATCGCCGCCATGACGGATGTCCGCAGGGATCGGCGCAAAGAAGGCTTGGATGGCCGCTGCCTTCACGGAGGGCGTTGGCGGTGCTTCAGGGAGCGGACTGGGATAGAAATGCGGCGGCAGGCCTTCGATCTGCGAGGCGTTGAAGACGCTGTAGGACCGCATGAACCGGATGGTTTTCGACGTCTCCTCGCCAGTCGCCTGATCAACGTCGGTCTTGCTCGTGCTGTTGAAATAGATGCTCGGCTCGGCCGTCTCACCTTTGCGCACCTGCCCGCCCAGTTCCTGAGCCTGACGATAGGTCATCCAGTAGCGCGAGGCATATCCGAGGCAGTCAGCGACCGCCCAGAGATAGAGGCGATTGATCCCGGTGTAGGGCAATCCGCCAGCACGCAGGGGCGCGCCCCCCGACCCGGTCTTTTTCCAGGGCCGACGCCAAGGCAGTGTGCCGGCCTCGATCCGTGCAATGATGAGATTGGTAATTTCCTGCGCGACATCGCGCTTTGGTCCGCGGCGCATCGGCGTTTCCCTTCTTGGAAGAAGAAGGCCCGGCCACTCGAGTGAGCGACCGGGCCAGGACATCAGGAGGAGGGTAAGGCCTTCAGGCAGCCACTGCCGTGTCTTCGGCGGCGCCTTCGGGCTGCTCTTCGGCATCAGGCAGCGCGTCCGCCCCATCGACTGCGTCGATATCGGCCTCGCCGTCGTCAGAGACCTCGGGATCAGCGCCTTGCACGCCCCCTGGCGCGGCCGTGCTGAACTTCATGGCCTCGGGCAGCCAGGCAAGGGCGGCTTCCTTGACCTCCTGCTCGATGATCGCCTTGCCGGCGAAGATCGTCTCGCAGGTCTTGGCGAGGTCGGCCTTCTTGGACGCCGCATAGCGCGCTGCGAGGTCACTTCCGCCAACCTCGGTCAGCGCGGCCAGACAGGAGGTTTTGCTCACCCGGTCGAAGAAGTTCTCGGCAGTCGGCCGCCACAGAGCCGCAACGTCGACATCGAGCATCGACCCGAGCACGGCATGAACCGGATGATATTCTGATCCGTAGCCCTTCTTGGCCTCGAGCGAGAGCGCCACCGCATAGGCAAGCCAGGCCGCCTTGGCCTCGTCTTCGAGGTCGCGGAAGGCGATGAAACGGGCCGCGACACTGGTCTGCTCCTGCCACGCCTTGTCGAGACCTTCCTCCGCCTCGGCAAGAATGCCCTCTGCCGCTGATTGCGGAACCTCGCCGGTCGCAGGATCGCTCGGCCGTCCCGCCTTGATCGAGGTGCCCTTCCCCTCATAGCTGCGATTGTCCGCGAGCGCGAAGATGGCGAAATCGAGGGCAAGCCCCGGATCGCCGAGCAGGCAGGCCGACAGGATATTGCGGCGCTGAACGGCGAGCTCGTCGAATAGCCTCGCGCTGATCGGCTTCTCGCTTCCGGGTGCGATGGCTTCAGGCCGTGCGGGAGTACCGCTTGCGCGGCCCCCGGAGGTCGGTGCCGGCTCTTCTGCCGTCGCGGTCACATTGCCGTGGTCATCGGTCTCGAACGACAACCGCTTCTCGCTGTAGTAATCTGCCTCGAGAACCATCTCGCCGCGGGTGGTGAGCACGAGGAAGCGCCCGACTTCACCGCGCCATTCTTCGGGCAGCTCACGGACCGGATTATTGAGGTCGCTGCGTTCGGCATCGAGCGCCTCGTACTCGGCCTCGAGCTTCCCGAAGTCGACGTCGTCCTGGTCGTCACCTTCATCGAAGATTGCGCTGATCTCGTCGATCCTGGCGTCGATCTCGTCAATGCGGGCTCTTGCCGCCTCAGTGAGGGGCATAGGCGGGAGCCGGACAGCGGACACGCCCATCTCGCTGCGCGCCTGCCAGGAGTTGCTTGCGGCCACGGGGCTGATCCAGGCAAGTCCGGTCTCGGCCGTGAGGCGCTGAGCTTCAGCTTCCATCTTCTCGGAGGCGAGCCTGTGCGCGATTTCGATATCGATCCAGCGATCTTCGCCCGCATCGCTGAACAGATCGCGCTCGACCTTTCCGCCGGCAGCCACATAGGCATCTTCGCCGATGAGAAGCGCGATAGGGTCATTGCCGCGCATGGAGCCGGTAGCGACCATGCGGCGAATGGCGTCGGCGCTGGGGTTGTAGGCATGGCGCATCTGATCGAAGACGCGCATCTGCACTTCGTGCTGGTCCGTGGCGGCATAGGCCTTGGCGATTTCGAGGGTGATGTCGCCGGCGGCGAGTGCCTCGAAGATCGGCGCTGCCAGATTGGCAAGGCGCAGGCGGCCTTCGACGAACCGCTGGGTGAGTCCGAAGCGCTTGGCCACGGCCGCGATATCGCTGCCTTCTTTGATGAAGTGTTGGAAGGCACGGCATTCTTCAGCCGGAGACATGCCGACCCGCTGGAAGTTCTCGGCGAGCGAGGCTTCGCCCGCGGTTTCTTCGCTACCCTCGAGCAGCTTGCATTCGACTTCAGCATCCGCTGCCCAGGCACCGCGATCGATGATCATGCCGATGGCGCGCAGACGGCGGCCGCCTGCGATCACCGCATACTGGCCGCGCTTCTTGCTCTTGGTCACCAGCAGGTTCTGCAAGAGGCCGCGGGCCTCGATGTCCGCAGAAAGCTGCGCATCTTCTTGGTCGTTGCGTGTTTTGCGCACGTTCGCATCGCTCAGATAGAGCTTGGAAAAGGGAATCAGCATCTCGGTCACTCCTGATCTGCTCCCGGCCATCACCGGGGCATAGATCCCCTCCCCCTCCCCTTGTTTGTCGGGTCCATGCACCGACGAGTCCCTGCACTGGTCGCAGTCGCCATGGGTTCAAGGCCTTCGGCGCTGCCCCGCATCAGCGCATCAGGAGCGCAGCCAGCACGGCCTCCGCCGCCCTTGTCGGAATGAACACCCGTGTGCGGAATGAAATGATCTCGGTGAAGCAGCCGATGCTCTTCAACCAGGGCAGCTGGTCGACGGGGGCGCCGACGATCTCGTAGCGTTGCTCGTTGGCGACCCGCGAGGACTTGATCGTGGCCTCAAACGGTTGCTTGATAGGGATGGTCCGATGCTCTCCGAGCGCCTTGAGGATCGTTTGCTCCGTGAGTTCGACACTCGAGGCAATATCGAATTTCTGCAGAAGGTTTGCGACGTCGAGCTCGTGAACGATGCGGCCGAGCCAGCTGCGTCCCTCCTCATCGACAATTCGCCTAACCTCCAGATATTCGATGGGAAGGCTCGACCAGATCGGCAACAGCAGTCCTGTGGCGAGGTAGATCTTCTCGGTTGTCAGCTTCTCGGCCAACTCGGCAACCTCGGCACACCAGAGCTGCTCGAAGGTCTCCCGAGAGCACTCCGCCCAAGCGGACTCTGCGAGATCATCAAGATGATGGTATTCGCGGCGTAGCGGTCGGTGGAGAGTGACGCGGCGGATCAGCTCGCCCCGATCCGTCATGAAGTGCCGGGACGGTTCGGCCAGCGCTGCCCTGCCACTCTTGGTATTGTGCATCAGCATGCACCCGTCCGACAGGTCGAGGCGCTGCTTTACCCGTTCTAACGTCATTGGCCGGGCACGCGTCCTCAGCGCGAGCTGGAGAAGGTGCGAGGTCGCCCCGGTCCTTGCGTCCGTCCGCAACACAATATCTTCGATGACCTCGGCACTTTCGACCTGGATCGTTTCGACGCCGACATCCAGAGAGCCGGCCTCCCGCGCCGCGGAAACCCGCGCCTCGACCAGCCCAAGAAACTCGTCGAAGATCGCATTCTGCGTGCCGATCGGCAGTGCAAGAATGCGATTGAGCCACCGCTGGATCGGGGGAAGGTCTTCTTCGAGCACGCCGTCCTGGGAGACGATCGTCAATCCGCTGCGTCGCTCGAAGTCAGACAAGGTCACGCTCTTCAGCGTCCCCTCCGCGAGAAGGCCGAACCAGCTGGTGAGCGCCGCCTTGGCATAAGGGCTTTCGAGATTGTCCGCCGGATCGAACAGATTCTGGCCGCCGGTCTGGCGCTGGCCGCGCGTCAATGCCCCAAGGCTGTCGAGGCGCCGCGCGATCGTGCTGGTGAAGCGCAGCTCACCTTTGCAGTTGGTCGTGACCGGCCTGAACAAGGGTGTGTTCGCCTGATGGGTGCGGTGGGTGCGGCCAAGGCCCTGGATGGCCCGGTCGGCGCGCCAACCCGGTTCGAGCAGGAAATGCACCCGGCGCTTCTGGCAGGCCGCGTCAAGGCTGGCATGGTAGGAACGTCCTGTTCCGCCTGCATCGCTGAAGACGAGAATGGGTTTGCGGCCATCCATGAACTGGTCGGTCTCCGATTGGTTCGTTCGCGGAGAGCGGGTTTCAAGGCGTTGGTTGCCATCAGCCTGGGTAATGAGGCGCTTTGTGCGCCCGGTGACTTCTGCGACCTTGTCCGTTCCGTAGTGTTCGATGATGCCGTCGAGGGCCGGCTTGATCGGCGGCATCGCGCAGAGATGCTCGATCAGCTCGGCGCGCCGGGCAATCGCAGCCTGATTGTGCACGGGACGGCCGTCCTCGTCGAACATCGGGGTCGAACGGGTGGCGCCGGTGTCGTCGGTATAGAGCGTCATTTGCTGGGTGGGAAAGGCGCGCTCGAGGTATTCAACCGTCGATCGAGGATGCTTTCGGCTGTCGAGACCAACTGGACCACCACCACCTCATCCTGGTCGAGGTGGTGATTGATGGCGCTGATCAGGGTCGGGAGTTTCATCGAAAGCAGCAGCTGGTTGAAGAAGCGCTGCTTGGTGCTTTCAAAGCGACTGCGCGCGGCGGCCTTCGCGCCGCCGTTGAGCGTGCTGCCATCGATGTCGTCGACCACGCCGGTCAGAGCCAGCGCCTCTTCCATGTTCTGGTGTATGATCGACCAGGCATCCGCGTAAGTGTCGTACACCGCGATCTGCTGGGCCGTCAGATCATGCTTGAGGATCTCGTACTCGACCCCGGCAAAGCTCAGCGCGCGGGCCTGGTACAGCCCAAGGGCCTTGAGGTCACGCGACACCAGCTCCATGGCCGCGATGCCCCCTGCCCTGATCTGACTGATAAAGTCCTCGCGGTTGGCGAAGGCGGTTCCTGGCCCCCAGAGGCCGAGCCGCACCGCATAGGCGAGGTTGTTGACTTCAGAGGCCCCGGTCGCCGAGGCATAGAGCACGCGGGCCTTGGGCAGTTGGTTCTGGAGCATGACGCCGGCGATACCCTGCTGGGAGCCAGATTTGCTCCCGCGAGCGCCCTCCCCTCCGGCGACACCGCCCATTTCATGGCTCTCGTCAAAGGCGATGACCCCTTCGAAATCCGCCCCAGCCCAGTCCAGCAATTGCCTGAGACGGGTCGCATCCTGCCTCTGACTGCGCAGCGTGGGATAGGTTACGAAGAGGATCCCCTCGCGGAAGGGCACCGGCTGATCGATCTTCCAGCTGGAGAGTGGTTGAATGTCGGCAGGCATCCCGCCGATCGCGCTCCAGTCCCGCCGCGCATCTTCGAGCAGGCTCTCGTTTTTGGATACCCAGATCGCCTTGCGGCGTCCGGCCAACCAATTGTCGAGAATGCAGGCTGCAATCTGCCGGCCTTTGCCCGCGCCAGTGCCATCACCGAGGAAGTAGCCCTTGCGGTAGCTGTGTCCGTCTTCAGCCAGAGTGAGAGCGACACCCTCATCAGCGGGGACGAACAGGCCGGGTAGATACTGCTGCCAGGCATTGCCGGCATAGATGACGGTCTCAAGCTGCGCTTCTGAAAGCAAGCTTTCTTTGAGGATGCGGTCCTGCAGGCTGGGGCAATACTCAGGCACTGGCGCGGGTATTGAGCCCATGGCCACACTTTCCACGAGCGGGGTCGGGTGCGCCTTTGCACCATCGATGTCGATCCGGCTCGGGCGGTAGGGCAGATAGACCCCGGCCTGCTCGCCCAGAGGCCGAGGCGTTTCCAGACGGCGAATAACGAGCGGCGATACCGATGGCGCTTCGATCACGCGCGGCTTTGCTGCAGGCGCCTTTACACTGGTGCGCATCGCCTTGAACAGCGTGCCTGGCTTGGTCTGCTGCCGTGCGGAAATTGGTGAAAGCTCGCAAGGACCGACTGCCCGCTTCACTACTGTGATCGCCGCGGCAATCTCTGCGACGGTCGATCGGGCAAGGATCGCAGGACGGATGTTTCCGGGGACCTTGTCGATCACATAGAGGCGAACCGGCACGCTGGTGCCCTGCTTGTGATAGCATCTGGCAAGGCGGCAAGCTGTTTGCACTGTGCAGTTCTCGAATGTCTGGTCATAGATTTTCGAGAGCTTGGCGCTGGTGGTGAACCAGTCCGGCATGACCGCCACAAGTCTGCCGCCAGGAGCCAGTCTACCGAGCGCGGCGCGCAGATGTCGCACCGCTGCGAACTGGTCGACGCCCCGGCCCTCCGATCGGGAAAATGGGGGGTTCATCAAAATCAGGCTGGGGCGCAGCCAGGGATCCAGCGCGGATGCCAGCATCGCACCGTCGATCCCGGTAAGCTCGGCATGCTTGAAAAGCAGAGCGAGCTTCTCACGGCGTTTGGGATCAAGTTCATTGAGGTGCAGTTGCCTGACTGTCGGCAGGCTCGCCACAAGCGCCCCGTGTCCCGCACTCGGCTCCAGCACGATGTCGTCTGGCCGGGGCTGCGCGAGGAAGGTCGCGAGTGCCGCGAGATCGGCAGGCGTAGAGAACTGCTGAAACCTGATTTGGTCTTCGCTCCTGACGGTATGGGTTGGCAGCTCCTCAACCAGAAGGCTCAAAGCAGTAATGTCGTCTAGGCGCACCGGACCGGCTGACCTGAGCAGGTGACGGGTCACCCCTGCTTCGAGGAGGTCATAGGCATCGCGCTGTGCCCAGCGGCCTTCAGCCGAGCTTCCTCCGTAGAGGTTTTTCATTGCGCCGAAGAGCGTATTCTTGGTCAGCGATCCACTGGCAAGCTCCAGCGCAACTTCGTCGATGGCCTGATCAAGGCGGGTGTCGAACTGGGTGAAAAGATCGGTCATGCGCTGCTCCTGATGCTGATGCGCATCAGAGCATCCCCCTCCCCTTCTGGCTTGGCAGCGCGG
>NZ_NCGH01000047.1:0-12493 GCF_002281505.1 Sphingomonas sp. 28-62-20 | reverse complement strand
GGTCGCGCTGGAGGCCATCAACGATGTGATCGCGGGATATAGTGAGCAGATCGCGCTAGAGCAGGCTCGTCCCTCGCCGAACACAGCCCGGATTGCTTGGCTGGAAATGCGGACCGATCAGGCCGTTTCAGTCCACCGCTCGCTCAACGTGTGCGATGACGGCAACGTGCAGCAGGCGATTTCCGAATTTAGCGCCATCGTCCGCGCAAGGGATGAAGGGCGCTGATCCTATAGCCCCCGTCGCTTTTCACCTGATTGTCGGCCATCAAACCGGGATGAAATACCGCATCATCTACAGGTAGATGTAGGTGCTTGCAATCGTAGCGGCGTTTGCTTGCAAACAGAGCCTTTTTTTGCTCGGATTATCTGACAACCGGCTCGGCGATCTGCTCGCGCTATCTGCCAATGTGCTCGACATCATCCTGCGCTGCTCGCAATCATAAAGGTCTGCTCACATCCCCTGCCAGCGAAACAGGGCGTCAGCGCGGCACCCGGATGGAACCTTCCGCGATCCCCTCGGCGACATTGGAGAGCATGACGGCGTAGCGATGCAAACCGGGGAAGCGACCTGCGTTCTTGTCGATTTCACCGCCGTATCCGGCGTCGAGCAACGCCTTGAAGTCGGGCATCACGTCGAACATGCCGCCGAGCAGATCGATATCGGAGGCCCCGGTAAGCAACAGGGCGTTCGCATGGGCGTCGAGACGCTTCATCGTTTCCAGCATTTCGGTCCTGGTCATCGCATCCTGTCCGCTTGCGGGGTTCCATCGCCTAGCACGACGCGCCGGCCCTGTTCGCGAAAACCTTCCTTTCTGACGACCTCGCGGGCGGGCCATGACGACAACGCATTTCTGCGGCCCGCCGCTTGTCAGAACTGTTCTGGAAACCTGCTTCGCAAAAGCGCGTGCCGGCGACGGGTTTGGAGAACCCACGGGCGGGGAGCGTGAGCATGACGCCCCGTTTGCAAGCAGCGCCGGATGATGGCGAGCACACTGGCAGATAATTCGAGCAGGATGCCACCCGCCAGTGGCAGATAGCGTGAGCAGGAAATCTGGCTGTTTGCGAGCAGACGCCGTTATGATTGCAAGCGCCTACAATTATCGGCATCGACGACGGATGGTTTAGCCATGACCGTTCCGGCCATTTGCAATGATCACAGCTTGGCCGCGACCGCTATGCGGCGGGCGATGGAGAGACCTTCACGACCGCCAGCGGACAGGGGGCCTTTGCCTTCTGATCCCGAATCGAAGGGGACGTTTGCAGGAGGGAGCGAAATCCTACGCTAAGCCGAGGACGCGCTTTCCATAGTCCCGGAGTTCGCCCTTGGGGCCGACATAGCGGTAGAGAGTGACGCGCTCGATCCCGAGTTCCTTGCAGAGGTCGGAAACGGACGTGTCGCGTTGGGCCATAGCAGCCTGAGCGAGCCGCACCTGGGCCTTGGAGAGGGCGAACTTGCGGCCACCCTTGCGTCCCCGCGCGCGGGCAGCGGCCAGGCCAGCCATGGTGCGCTCGCGGATCATATCCCGCTCAAACTCCGCCAGTGTGGCAAAAATGCCGAACACCATCCGGCCCGATGGCGTCGTGGTGTCGATCTGCGCGCCCTTGCCGGTGAGCACCCGCAGACCGATACCGCGATCCGACAGATTCTGCACCGTGCTGACCAGGTGGGTGAGCGTTCGGCCGAGCCGGTCGAGCTTCCAAACGATGAGGACATCGCCGTCGCGCAACGATTTCAGGCAGGCGGCAAGACCGGGGCGATCATCACGGCTACCGGATGCACGATCATCATAGATATTGCCTGGCTCGACACCGGCAGCGCGAAGGGCATCGTGCTGCAGGTCGAGCGACTGCGAGCCGTCGGCTTTGGACACGCGGGCGTAGCCGATCAGCATGGATCACAAACGAAGGTTTGAGGCGGTGACGAACATGAGCACATAAGATTGGGCTATTGTGTATCTTAACCAGCATCTCAATCAAGCTATCTCAAACTGTAGCTCGGAAAGAATAAGGAGCATGTATGCCGCGTCGCGTGACCCTGACCGATCGACAGCGCGAGGCGCTGCTTCACTTGCCGGTCGATCAAGGTGAGCTGCTGCGGCACTATACCCTCAGCGATGAGGATCTCGGGCATATCCGCCAGCGCCGGCGCGCCCACAATCGTTTTGGCTTCGCGCTGCAACTGTGCGTCCTGCGCTACCCGGGCCGGGTGCTCGCTCCTGGCGAGTTGATCCCGGCGCAGGTATCGGATTTCATCGCGGCCCAGCTCGGCCTGACCAGCGACGATCTACTCCTCTATGCCGCGCGCGAGGAGACCCGGCACGAGCATCTGGCGGACCTTCGCCGAATCTACGGCTATCGCTCCTTTTCGGGGCGGGGCGCACGGGATTTGCGCGAATGGATCGCTCGGGAAGCCGAGGCGGCGACATCGAATGAGGATCTTGCCCGTCGCTTCGTTGCGGAGTGTCGCCGCACCCGCACGATCCTTCCCGGCTCCTCGACGATCGAGCGCCTTTGCGCCGATGCGCTGGTTGAGGCCGAGCGCCGGATCGAGGATCTTATCGCCCATCGCATCACGCCAACCCTGAGCGAGAATTTGGCTCACCTGTTGGAGGATACGGTGGATGGTCGCGTCACGCGCTTCGTATGGCTGCGACAGTTCGAGGTTGGCGCAAATTCAGCAGCCGCTAACCGGCTGATGGATCGACTGGAATATCTTCAAAGGTTCGATCTTCCGGCGGATTTGCTGGACGGCGTGCCGGCGCATCGTGTGACCCGGCTTCGCCGGCAGGGCGAGCGCTATTACGCCGACGGCATGCGTGATCTGCCCGAAGACAGGCGGCTTGCGATCCTCGCTGTCTGCACCCTGGAATGGCGGTCATCGCTGGCCGATGTCATCGTGGAGACCCACGATCGCATCGTAGGCCGTCTCTATCGGGCCTCCGAACGCCTTTGCAACACCAGGATCGCCGACGAAAAGGCGGCCGTTCGGGACACGCTGAAGTCCTTTGCCGAAATCGGTGGTGCTTTGCTTGGAGCGCAGGACGATGGCACGGCCCTGGACGGGATAATCGCCACCGGGCCTGGCTGGGAACGGTTCAGAACCCTTGTCGCCACGGCCTCCGCGCTGACCAACGTGCTCGCGGCCGACCCGCTCAGCCGTGTGCTGGACGGCTATCACCGTTTCCGCCTCTACGCGCCCAGGATGCTGCGCCTGCTCGACATGCAGGCGGCGCCGATCGCCACGCCTCTTCTGGCGGCCGTTGCGATGCTGCGTAACGGGATCAAGGTCGATCCGCCGGTGGATTTTCTACGTCCCAACTCGAAATGGCATCGTCATCTTCGCGCTGAGCCCAGCGGCGACCACCGGCTTTGGGAAATCGCGGTGCTGTTCCACATCCGCGACGCCTTCCGGTCCGGTGACATATGGTTGGCGGGATCGCGCCGCTATGGCGACCTCAAGCAGCTTCTGGTCCCGCCACAGGCGATAGAGCAGACCGCGCGGCTCGCCGTGCCGCTGCGACCCGGCGAATGGCTGGCCGAGCGCAGGGCTCGACTGGATACACGGCTGAAGGAGTTTGGCTGCGCGGCGCGAACCGGCACGATCCCAGGCGGCATCATCGAGAACGGCAAGCTGCACATCGACAAGCTGAGGGCCGACACGCCCGAAGGGGCCGAGGATCTCGTGCTCGATCTCTATCAACAGCTCCCGCCCGCGAGGATCACCGATCTGTTGCTGGAAGTCGATGAGCGAACCGGATTTTCCGAGGCGTTCACGCATCTGCGCACCGGCGCGCCCTGCAGCGACCGGATCGGCCTGATGAACGTGTTGCTGGCGGAAGGCGTCAATCTCGGTTTGCGCAAGATGGCGGCGGCGACCAACACGCACAGCTTCTGGGAATTGCTGCGGATCGCGCGCTGGCATGTCGAAGGCAGCGCCTATGATCGGGCGCTCGCCATGATCGTGGAGGCCCACGCCGCCCTGCCCATGGCCGCCTTCTGGGGACAAGGGCAATCGGCATCCAGCGACGGGCAGTTCTTCCTTGCTACCGAGCAGGGCGAGGCGATGAATCTGATCAACGCGAAATATGGCAACGTCCCGGGCCTCAAGGGATACAGCCATGTGTCCGATCAATATGCGCCGTTCGCAACCCAGGTGATCCCGGCAACGGTCAGCGAGGCTCCCTATATCCTGGACGGGCTGCTCATGAATGACGCGGGCCGCCGCGTTCGCCAGCATTTTGCCGACACGGGCGGCTTCACCGATCATGTGTTCGCCGCCTGCGCCTTGCTCGGCTACAGGTTCGCCCCCCGTATCCGCGATCTCCCTCAGAAAAGACTCTATGCCTTCACGCCCAACGCGACGCCGGCCAATGTGCGAGCGCTGGTCGGAGGTAAGATCAATGAACCGCTCATCGAGCGCAACTGGCCCGACATCCTGCGCATCATGGCGACGATCGCAGCGGGGATCGTCGCCCCCAGCCAGATTCTTCGCAAGCTCGCCTCTTACCCGCGCCAGAATGAGCTGGCCCTCGCATTGCGAGAGGTGGGCCGCATCGAGCGAACCCTGTTCATGATCGACTGGATTCTTGATGCCGGCCTCCAGCGCCAGGCTCAGATCGGCCTCAACAAGGGTGAGGCCCACCACGCCCTAAAGCGCGCCATCAGCTTCCACCGCCGAGGTGAAATCCGGGATCGATCCGGCGAAGGCCAGCACTATCGCATCGCCGGAATGAACCTGCTCGCCGCCATCATCATATTCTGGAACACCATGAAGCTCGGCGAGGTCGTCAATACCCGGGCCGCCAGCGGTACCCATATCGAGCCTGATCTACTCGCCCACGTCTCGCCGTTGGGATGGGAACACATCAATCTAACCGGGGAATATCGCTGGCCCAAATCCTTAGCGTAGGATTCCGCCCCCTCCCGCAAACGCCCCCCGATATGCAAACCGATATGCAAATCGCCATGATCCATCGACCATCGCAAAGTCGTCCTGGAACCAAACGACCCGAATCGCCGAAAGAGGATCGAATGTTCTGACCGCCTTAACCGGCTCGCCAGGCGAATGCAGGACCATGTTATAGACGGTGCCCCGCGCGGATAAGCTGTCCAGCGCAATAAGCTGAAAATTGTTCACGAAATGAACCGTCGTGACATCGGGCCGCTTCGCATAGGCATCAAGAATGGCAGCCCGGCCCGAAAGATGCTCGTCGTTGCGCACGAAGACGCCGTCATGCGTGAACAGATCGGCCAGTGCTTCGAAATTACGCTGGTCCAGATGCCAGGAGAAGGCGTTGCACAGCCGTTCGCATGCGAAGGAGGCGCTCATCCATTCAAGATCGTTCATGGCCGTCATTCTCCTTCCTGCCGCACAGAGTTGGCCAAGACGCCGATACCCTCGATCTCCACCTCAATCTCGTCTCCGGGCTCGAGCCATATCGGCGGCGTCCGCGCCGCGCCGACGCCGCTGCACGTCCCGGTCGATATGATGTCGCCAGGATTCAGCCCGTGAATATCGCTGACCAGCGCGATGATGGAGGCGACATCGAAGATCATCTGATCGGTATTGCCGTCCTGCATCACCTGGCCGTTGAGGCGTGTCTGCAAATGCAGCCCTCGCGCACCGGGAGGAAGATCTTCGGCCGTAACGATGCAGGGCCCGCACGCGCCAGAAGAATCGAAATTCTTGCCGGCTGCCAGTGCCTTGTTCAGCTGATAATCCCGCACCGAGCCATCGTTCACGATCGTATAGCCAAACACATGTTCGAGCGCGCGTTCAGCCGGAACACGCTTGCACGACCTGCCGATCACGATGGCCAGCTCACCCTCGAAGTCGAGCTGGCACGACGTCGCGGGCCGAAGCAACGCGGCGCCATGCGCGGCGAGCGAAGAGGGCACCTTGTGGAACAGGCCGGGAAAGGCCGGCGCTTCGCCGACCTTCGCTTCACTGAGGTGGTCGGCGTAATTGAGGCCGACGCATATGATCTTGCCGGGATTCGATATGGGCGGAAGCAGAGTCAGCGTGGCGGCGGTCAGCCGCAGATGCTCGGGCGCCGCCGCGCACGCTTGGGCGATCGCGGGCAGGATATCGCGATCCGCCTCGATCAGCGATGCCATCGACGCAGGGAATTGCGGGCCAAGGCGAGCGACTTCGATCACCGCATCCCGATATTGCACGCCAAGCGCCGGCTTTCCTGCGTTGTCGAAGGTGATGAACTTCATGGCGCTTTGTCCTT
This sequence comes from Sphingomonas sp. 28-62-20, assembly GCF_002281505.1. NCBI lineage: Bacteria > Pseudomonadati > Pseudomonadota > Alphaproteobacteria > Sphingomonadales > Sphingomonadaceae > Sphingomonas > Sphingomonas sp. 28-62-20. The sequence goes on along the minus strand of NZ_NCGH01000047.1, from coordinate 6,257 downwards.
TATTTTCGCCAATATGCCGGCCTGCCGTGCCGGCAGGCGGGGGCCACAGAAAATCACATGTCGGCCGGTACGATCTTATTGCCGAAGAAGGCGATCTCCAGCATCGCGGTGTCGACGAACTCGACGATCTCAACGAGCTGATCGTCGCGGACACGCGTGACGAATGCGCAATGCGGCTGGTCGTAGACAATGCCAGTTGGCCCGACACCGCGGCCGGCGGCGAGCAGGACGGCGCGGTCGCCTTCGATGATCGGTGTGGAGAACGTCAGCTTCGGGGGATGCGCGAATGTCGCAAGCGCCGGAACCAGTGTCTCGAGCACTTCGCGTGCGCCGACATAGGTTCGGGATGCCGGCGTCTGGCCGACGATCGTGTAGCACCCATCTTCGGCCAGCATGCCGAACGCGCCGGCGAAATCGATCGCCTCAAGGCGTCGCATGAACTCGCCGACCACGGCTTTGGTGGATGTCATAGCCGGTCTACGCTCCTGTGTGATTTTGCGCCGAACCTCGTCGATGCGATTAGAAGTTCACCTTGGCCGACCCCTTCAGCGCCAATATTGCCCGCGCCTCGTCCGGGGTCGCGACCTCTCGGCCGAGACCGTGGATGACCTGCACGGCCTGGCGGACCTGTGAAGCGTTCGATTCGGCGAGCCTGCCCTTGCCCGCCCAAAGATTGTCCTCGAGCCCGACCCGGATATGCCCGCCCAGCGCGGCGGACTGCGCGGCGATCGCCATCTGACTGCGGCCCGCACCGAGCACCGACCAGTGATAGGCATCGCCGAACAGCCGATCGGCGGTGCGGCGCATATGCTGCACTTCTTCCGGATGGACCCCGATGCCCCCGAGCAGGCCGAAGCAGGTCTGGATGAACAGCGGCGCGGTAACGAGCCCTTCCTGGAAGAAATAGTTCAGGTTGTGCAGGTGCGCGGTGTCGTAGCATTCGAACTCATAGCGCGTGCCAGTCTCGTTCAGCGTATCGAGCGCGTAGCGGATGTCCTTGTAGCTGTTGCGGAACACGAGGTCGTGCGAGCCCTCCAGCATCGCGGGCTCCCAGTCATATTTGAACTCGGTGTGCCGTTTCAGCATGCGAAACAGGCCCAAATTCATCGATCCCATGTTTAGACTGGCGATCTCGGGCTTGAAGATTGCAGCGGGCTTCACCCGCGCTTCCATCGTCATATAGGGCGAACCGCCGGTCGTCAGGTTGATGACGACATCGGACTCCTGTTTGATCCTTCGCAATATCGGCTCGAACGCCTCGGGGCTCTGGTCGGGGCGCCCGTCCTCCGGATTGCGCGCGTGGAGATGGACCCGCAGGGCCGAGTCCGCGATTTCCTCCGCTGTTACTGGCAGGAATGGCGACATTGACGGTGTATGGATCGCGCCCGTTATCGCGCAGCTGATAATGAGGTCACGTCCGTCAATGTGGTGTAATTTCGGTGCTGGCCATCGGGCTGCATTTTCAGGCGGCCTTGGGTGTAATCTGTAGCGGCTGAACCTCCTCGGTTATGGGTGTGGCAAGGGCGGCCATGCCCTCGATCTGCATGTAGCGGTGCTGGAGCTGGTATTCATCGTTCTGCTCGAGCAGGACGGCACCGACGAGGCGGATGATGCTGTCCTCGTTCGGGAAGATGCCGACAACATCGGCGCGGCGCTTCACTTCCTTGTTCAGGCGTTCCAGCGGGTTGGTGCTGTGAAGCTTGACCCGGTGCTGCTCGGGGAAGGTCATGTAGGCGAGCACGTCGTGCTCGGCATCGTCCATGCAGGCGCCGAGCTTGGGCCATCTGGCGCGCAATTGATCGGCGACCTGACGCCAGACCTGAGTTGCGGCCGCATGATCGGGCTGGAGGAAGACTTGGCGGATCGCAGCAGCAACAACCGTGTTTTGGCCCTTGGGCACGTAGGCGAGCGCGTTCCTCATGAAGTGGACGCGGCAGCGCTGCCAGGTGGCGCTGAGCACGCGGGTGATCGCTGCCTTGAGGCCCTCGTGGGCATCGGAGATGACCAGCTTCACGCCGGTCAGGCCGCGGCGGGAGAGGTCCTTGAGGAAGCTCGACCAGAAGGGCTCGGCTTCGGAAGGGCCGATGTGCAGGCCGACGATCTCGCGCTTGCCCTCAGTGTTGACGGCGACGGCGATTATCGCGGCGACACTGACGATCCGTCCCCCCTCGCGCACCTTGAGGTAGGTGGCATCTAGCCAGAGGTAGGGCCAGTCACCGGCGAGCGGGCGCTTGAGGAAGGCATGGACGCGCTCGTCGATGTCTTTGCACAGCTTTGACACGGAGGACTTGGATATCCCGGTCATGCCCATCGCCTGCACCAGCTCATCGACGCGCCGGGTGCTGACCCCGGCAATCCACGCCTCCTGGATTACTGCGACCAGCGCCTTCTCAACAGTCTTGCGCGGCTCCAGGAAGCCGGGGAAGTAGGCGCCGGTCCGCAGCTTGGGGATCTTGAGGTTGAGCGTGCCGAGCCGGGTATCGAGACTGCGGTCGCGGTAGCCATTGCGCCAGGTCGTGCGTTCGCCCGATCGTTCATGGCGGCCAGCGCCGACCAGGCCGTCGACATCGGCCTCCATAATGATCTGCAATACGCTCTCGGCGATCGTACGCAGGAAATCTCCATCTCCGGTCTTCGCCATCAGTTCGGCAAGCGGTAGTCTGTCGTCGGTCATCGGGATCAACTCCTCGGTGGGCGTGTGAAGTGTGGTAACTCCACCTTACCGATGAGCCCGGTGGCCACCGAGTTCGAAATCGCATGGGGTGATAATGACCTTGCCGGATGTCATCCGATTGCCTCCCGAAAAACTTTGTGCCTCAGCCGAACGGCGCGACGCCGCTCAGCACGCGGATGCCATGCGGGAATGGCGTGTTGGGAGCTTGCGGCTGCCCGTGAACCTCCACCGCCATCGACGCTTGTCCTAGCGATAGCAGCAGGCAGAAAAGCGTCGCGTTCTCGCCTTCGATCGCATCCAGCGGAAAAGGTTTGAGATAATCGAGTATCGCTGGCGCGCGCTCGACCATGACGTCGTAAAGGAGCATGATGTCTTCCATCGAAGCTTCGCAGCGCGCCTTGGTGCGCGCCTCGATGGTTCGCCCCGCCCAACGGTCCACCAGCGGCTCGAGATCCTTGAACCCGGCGGGCAGGGTGGTCGCGATCTTCGCGTCGGTCATGCCAGCGCCTCCCGCACGGTGCTCGCCTTCACCCATTTATCGAGGGTTGAATGGAAATGGCGAATGGCGACCTCATTTTCCTGCAGATACATGAAGCCCTTTGCGCGCGATTGCATGCCTTTCTGGGTACGGGCGACATTGGCCAGATCCTCGAGCACCACCTCGACGACCCGGCTGATGAAAAGCTCCTGCCGGAAGCGTTCGGCAACGGTCGCCGCAGGCGGCACGTAGAAGCGCGCTTCATACCGCGTGGTCTTGTGCGACGTCGGCCAGAAATTATGTGTCCAGAAACCGCCCGGCCCGACGTCGATATGGACGTGCGGAAAGACATGGTAGACGTCCTGCGCCCAACTCGTCGATTTGGTGGGATTGACCGCCGGATGCTCGAGAAAGCTAACCAAGGCAGGATCGTTGCTGCACGAGGTCACGCTCGCGGTGCTATGCGTATCCTGCCCCAGCCGTTCGACCTTGTTCGATGGCTTGGCAGCATAATTTGCGTTGCCATAGACCGATATCAGCCTGTGCGCGCCGAGCATCCGCGCATCGAGCGGTTGCGCGAACGGGTTTTCGGGAGAGGCGTAGGTCGTCCCGATCGTCTCGGCGTGGATCACGGGGATGTGATAGGTCTCCATGCCGGCATCGCAGAACGCCTTCCAGTTGGCATCGATATCGACCTGGATGACGATCGGATGGTCTGCGGCGGGATATGGTATGCCCGCCATCAGGTCAGCGAGCGGACCCAGAAACTCTCGCAACGAAACCTGCGGCTCGGGCGACAGGTTGATGAAGACCCATCCTTCCCAGACCTCGGCTGCGATCGGGGTAAGTCCGCAGTTCTTCTTGTCGAAATTGAAGAAGGAGGACTCATCGGGCACGCCGACCAAGCTGCCGTCGTTCTTGTAGGTCCAATTGTGATAAGGACAGACGAACTTCCCGGCATTGCCTGATGGCTTGAGGACGACATGGCTGCCACGATGCGAGCAGACATTGTGGAAGGCCCGCACATGGCCTCCCTTGGAGCGCGTGATCAGGACATTCGCATCGCAGACATCGATGTCGCGGGTGACGAAGTCCCCCGCATTTGGGATTTCCTCCTCCCGGCCCAGCAGCAGCCAGGCGCGACGGAACACCTGCTCCTTTTCCCGCGCATAATGTTCGGGCGAGATATAGGATTCGACCGATACCGGGCCGGTCGACAAACCCGCTTCCACCGTCACGTTGGATGGCGATAACTTGAAAAGCTGCTCGTTCATGTCGACTTCCTCTCTGTCCGCTCTGCTCGCAATGGGTTATCAGTGTTGAGTTGCACTGAGAAGTGACCCGGGATTTTCATTGAGAAGTGACCCGGGTGGGCGTGGATGATGTACTGCCTGCGACGAGCAGGGTCAAGCGGGTGATTTGTCCTTTCTGGATTTTGGGGCGGCGGAACTGGCTCTGAAGCGGAAGCTGTCATTGCCGGTTTCAAGGATATGGCAATGATGCGTGAGGCGATCCAGCAGGGCGGTGGTCATTTTGGCATCGCCAAAGATACTGGACCACTCGCTGAAGCTCAGGTTGGTGGTGATAACAACGCTGGTCCGCTCATAGAGTTTGCTGAGCAGATGGAACAGCATGGCCCCGCCTGAAGGGCTGAAGGGTAGATATCCCAGCTCATCAAGGATGACGAGGTCGAGGCGCAACAGACGCTCGGCCAACTGGCCCGCTCTGTTTGCGGCCTTTTCCTGCTCCAACGCATTGACCAGATCGACGGTGGAGAAGAAGCGGATCTTTTTGCGGTGATGCTCAACCGCCTGGACGCCCAAAGCCGTCGCGATGTGGCTTTTGCCGGTGCCTGGTCCGCCGATCAGTACGACGTTGTCGGCGCTATCCATAAAGTCACCACGGTGAAGTTGACGCACGAGCGCCTCGTTGACCTCACTGACGGCAAAGTCGAAGCCTGCCAGATCCTTGTAGGCCGGGAACCGGGCTGCCTTGATCTGGTAAGCAATGGACCTGACCTCCCGCTCGGACATCTCCGCCTTGAGAAGCTGTGAGAGGATCGGAACGGCAGCATCAAAGGCTGGCGCGCCCTGCTCGATCAGATCACCAGCGGCTTGCGCCATGCCATACATTTTGAGGCCACGTAGCATGACAACCACAGCGGCGCTGGCCGGATCATGACGCATGGCGTAACGCCCTCAGCGTGTCGTAGCGTTCGACATCGGCAACAGGCTCCTGGGCGAGGCGCAGGGCCTGCGGGGCATCGATTGGGGATGCCGGTGGAGCCTTGCCATCGATCAGGCGGTGCAGAACATTGAGGATGTGGGTTTTGGTCGGCACCCCAGCTTCGAGGGCCAGTTCGACGGCGCTGAGCACAGCCTGTTCGTTATGCTGTAGAACAAGGGCGAGGATTTCGACCATCTCCCTGTCACCACCGAGCCGCTTGAGCAGATGCCCCTGCAGTTGCCGGAAGGCTTCGGGCATTTCGAGGAATGGCGCCCCATTGCGCAAAGCGCCAGGCTTGCGCTGAACAACTGCCAGATAGTGCCGCCAGTCATAGATCGTCTGCCCCGGCTTCTGGTGAGAACGGTCGATAATCCGGTTGTGCTCGCACAAGATTTGCCCCTCGGCCGCGATGACCAACCGATCAGGATAGACCCGCAGGCTCACTGGCCGGTTCGCAAAGGATGCAGGAACGCTATAGCGATTGCGCTCGAACGCGATCAGGCAGGTCGGCGACACGCGCTTGGTATGTTCGACAAAGCCATCGAAGGCCCGCCCCATCGGCATCAGGCTGATAATCTCAACGGCGTGCACATCGGCAACTGTGCCGGGGAGGACGCCATGCTGGATTTCTCCCCATTGTGCGATGCACCGCTCTTCCAACCAGGCATTGAGGGCATCAAGATCTGGGAAGTTGGGCATTGGCTGCCATAACCGTCGACGCGCATCCTGAACGTTTTTCTCGACCTGACCTTTCTCCCAGCCTGAGGCCGGATTGCAAAAATCCGTTTCGAACAGGTAGTGGCTGGCCATGGCAGCGAACCGCGCATTGACCTGTCGGACTTTGCCCTGGCCGATCCGGTCTACAGCCGTCTTCATATT
>NZ_NCGH01000006.1:0-204113 GCF_002281505.1 Sphingomonas sp. 28-62-20 | reverse complement strand
CATCCATGCTGGCCTCCCTACCAGTGGACAGCTTGAATCACAGATCAGCGCGCCTGGGAATCCCCATCGATTCATTCAACTACAGAAAGACTCTAGCGGGACCGGGGAGTGAAGCAATGCTTCTACCCGCGCCTCATAGGAACCAATAGCTGCTTCATTTTCCATCGTTAGCGCGATTTCGTCTGTGCCATGGATCAAACAATCACGACGAAAGGCATCAAGATCGAAAATGAAACGATCCTGATAGGGTGTTGTTACTGTCATGGTCGTCAGATCAATCGTGATCGGCTCCGTCGTCGCGACTTCCATCAGCCGATCGATCGCGGGCTGCGGCAGGACGACGGTGACCATCCCGTTTTTGAAAGCATTGCCCGAGAAAATGTCGGAAAAAGATGGCGCGATCACCGCCATGATACCCCGGTCCATCAATGCCCATACGGCGTGCTCGCGGCTCGATCCGCAGCCGAAATTAGCCCCGGCGATCAGGATCGTCGCCCCCTGATAGGCGGGATCGTCGATCACATTGCCCGGCACACGACGCAGCGATTCCAGCGCATGCGCGCCCAGGCCAAGGCGCGTGACTGTCTTGAGATGATCCGCCGCGATAATCACATCGGTATCGATATTGGCGAGACCAAGCGGGATTGCGCGGCCAGTGACTTGGTCGACGGGGTTCATGCCATCATCTCCCGCACATCACTGAGCCTGCCGTTGATCGCTGCTGCTGCTGCCATCGCCGGCGAGACGAGATGCGTGCGCGCGCCGGGCCCCTGGCGGCCCATGAAATTGCGGTTCGACGTCGATGCGCAGCGCTCGCCCGGCGGCACTTTGTCAGGGTTCATGCCCAAGCACATCGAGCAGCCAGGCTCGCGCCATTCGAAGCCCGCCGCGATGAACAGCTGATCAAGCCCCTCGGCCTCGGCCTGGCGCCTGACCAGGCCGGATCCGGGCACGATCAATGCTTGCCGAATGCCCGGATGGACATGGCGGCCGCCGATGATCGCGGCTGCGGCCCGTAGATCCTCGATCCGGCTATTGGTGCAGCTGCCGATGAAGACATGCTGGACGGCAATGTCGGTCATCGCCGTGCCGGGGGTCAGCCCCATATAATCGAGTGCCTTGGCGGCAGCGGCCCGCTTGACGGGATCAGCAATGGCTGCCGGATCGGGGACCATGCCCGACACACCGACCACGTCATCCGGGCTGGTGCCCCAGGTGACGCTGGGTTCGATGCTGGCGGCATCGATCACGACGCGCTTGTCGAAATGCGCGCCGTCATCGGTCTTTAGCGTGCGCCAATAGCTGACCATCCGGTCCCAATCAGCACCGCTGGGGGCCATCGGGCGACCGGCGAGATACGCAAAGGTCACGTCGTCGGGAGCGATCAAGCCGGAACGGGCGCCTGCCTCGATCGACATATTGCACACCGTTAGCCGCGATTCGATGCTCATCGCTTCAAAGGTCGATCCGCGATATTCGATGACATGGCCGGCACCACCCGCGGCACCAATCACGCCGATAATCGTCAGGATCAGGTCCTTGGCCGTGACCCCAGGGCCAAGATCGCCGTCAACGCGGACTTCCATCGTTTTTGACGGGGTGAGCAGCAAGGTCTGCGTGGCGAGGACATGCTCGACCTCGCTGGTGCCGATCCCAAAGGCCAGCGCACCGAGCGCGCCATGCGCCGCTGTATGGCTATCCCCGCAGACCAAAGTCGTGCCCGGCAAGGTGAACCCCTGTTCGGGGCCGACGACATGGACAATCCCCTGTTCCGCCGCGCGATCAGTGAAATAAGGAACGCCGAACAGCGTGACATTGGCCTCAAGCGCGGCAAGCTGCGCCGCACTCGCCGGATCGGCGATTGGGATGCGCTTGCCATCGGCATCGACCCGCGCAGTGGTCGGCAAATTGTGATCCGGCACGGCAAGCGTCAAGTCAGGCCGCCGCACGCGCCTGCCCGCCAGCCTGAGCCCTTCAAACGCTTGCGGCGAGGTTACCTCGTGAACAAGGTGACGATCGATATAGATCAGGCACGTGCCATCATCGCGTCGATCGACGACATGTGCGTTCCAGATTTTTTCATAAAGCGTTTGCGGGTGCGGCTGCATGGTCATGTTTCCTAAAGCTCTTTTGCCGGGCATTCAGGCCGCAGCATCAGCCGATAGTTGCAGCCGCGCGCGGACGGCATCGCCAAATTCGCTGCATCGCGCGGTACCGCCAAGATCCGCGGTGCGCACCCCGTCCAGCAAGGTATCGCGAACCGCATCGCGCAGCGCCTGCGCGGCTGATGCATGGCCCAACGCGGCCAGCAGCATCGCCGCACTTTCCATCATCCCGGCCGGATTGGCGCGATCCTGCCCGGCAATGTCGGGCGCGGAGCCGTGGATTGGCTCGAATAGCCCTGCCCCGGCCCCGCTAGCACCCGTGCTCGCAGAGCCCAACAGGCCGATGGATCCCGGAATCACCGACAATTCATCTGACAGAATATCGCCGAACAGATTTTCGGTCAGGATCACGTCGAACCGCTTGGGGTTCTTGATCAATTCCATCGCGGCGGCATCGACATAGAGATGATCGAGCGTGACACCCGGATAGGATGTCGCGACTTCCGTGACGACCCGGCGCCAGAGCTTCGATGAGGCGAGCACATTGGCCTTGTCCACTGACGTCACGTTGCCGGAACGCCGCTCCGCTGCCTGGAAGGCAACATGGGCAATGCGTTCAATCTCCGCGCGGCTATACGCGCAGACATCGCTGGCATGATCGTCGGCCAGAATATGCTCGCCGAAATAAAGCCCGCCGGTCAGTTCGCGGACGACTAAAATGTCGATCCCAGCAACCAGTTCAGCGCGAAGCGGGGACAAATCTTCCATCCCACAGATCATACGGGCCGGGCGCAGATTGGCGAACAAGCCGAGTTCCTTGCGCAGCCGCAACAGGCCCGTTTCCGGCGTTATGGCCAGACCAGCCCATTTCGGCCCGCCAATCGCCCCCATCAAAATGCCGTCCGCCGCGCGCGCCGCCGCCAGCGTCGCCTCGGGCAGCGGATCGCCCTGCGCATCGATTGCGACGCCGCCGAATTCATAAGATGTAAAGCGCATACCGATCGCGAAACGTTTGGCCAGGATGGTCAGGCAAGCGATTGCCTCCGCCGTAACCTCAGGCCCGATGCCGTCACCGGGCAGAACCGCGATATCGGCAATCATGCTGGCGTTGCTGGTGGTCAAGAAAGTCCCTTTTCCCCAAAAGAAAGCCCTCGATCCCGATCGGGAATGAGGGCGGATCGGCGGTCTGAATTGGTGCCCGCTCCTTATCAGCAAACTAATATTGCGCAAGAATGGAGTTGGTGCGATGGAAAGTTTCGTCGATTCCGCAAACCTACCCCCAAAGGCGATGACATGACCGATCCCGCGCTCCCCCCGCGTGACTTGCCGTCTCGTGAACTGATCAACGGCGCCGCCCGGGCCCCAGCGCGCGCGATGCTCCGCGCCACCGGGCTTGATGATGCTGCGATGGCCAAGCCAATGGTCGCGATCGTCAATAGCTGGTCGAATGTGTCGCCCTGCAACATCAATCTGCGCGACCTGGCCGAACATGCCCGTGCCGGCATCATCGAAGCCGGTGGCACGCCAGTCGATTTCAACACAATCGTGGTCACCGACGGGATCGCGATGGGCACGCCGGGCATGCGCGCCTCGCTGATGAGCCGGGAATGCATCGCTGATTCAGCCGAGCTCGCGGTGCGCGGGCACATGCTTGATGCCGTGCTGTTCCTGGTCGGCTGCGACAAGACGATTCCTGCCGCTGCCATGGCGGCTGCACGGCTCGATCTGCCTTCCGTCATTCTCTATGGCGGCTCAATCATGCCCGGCAAGCTCGGCAGCAAGGCAATCACCATTCAGGACGTGTTCGAAGTCGTCGGTGGGCACGGCGCCGGCACGGTCGATGATGCCGGCCTGCTTGCCGTGGAAAAAGCAGCCTGCCCCGGTGCGGGTGCCTGTGGCGGGCAGTTCACCGCCAATACGATGGCGCTGGCGATGAGCTTCCTTGGCTTTTCGCCCATGGGGTTGAACGATGTGCCTGCCCCACACCCCAGCAAGAACGACACCGCGCGCGAGGCGGGCCGCATCCTGATGGATGCGGTGCGCGAAGGCCGCAACGCCCGCCAGTTCATCACGCCCGCCAGCCTGAAGAACGCGATCGTCGCTGGCACGGCAACGGCGGGATCGACCAACCTGATCCTGCATCTGCTCGCCATCGCGCGCGAAGCCGGGATCGGCGAAGACCATTTTGCGATCGATCTGTTCGACGACATCTCGCGCAGCACCCCCGTTATCGCTGATCTCAAACCTGGCGGTCGTTTCATGGCGCCGGATATGTCGGCGGCGGGCGGCACCGCATTGCTAGGCCGGCGCTTGATGGAAGCCGGGTTGATCACTGATGCGCCAACGGTGACCGGCAAGAGCCTGTTCGATTATTTCCGCGACGCCCCCGAAACGCCCGGCCAGCAAGTTATTCTGTCGGCTGACCACCCGCTCAAACCGCGCGGTGGCTATGGCATTCTATATGGCAATATCGCGCCCGAAGGCTGTGTCGTGAAGCTCGCCGGGCATCAGCGGATGCAGCATGAAGGCCCGGCCAAGGTGTTTGACGGCGAAGAAGCGGCTTTTGCCGCCGTCTCGGCTGGTCAGATCGAGCCGGGCGATGTCGTGGTGATCCGTGGCGAAGGGCCGGTCGGCGGCCCAGGCATGCGCGAAATGCTGGGCGTGACCGCTGCCATCCAGGGGCGCGGGCTTGGCGACAGCGTCGCGCTGGTGACCGACGGGCGTTTTTCCGGCGCGACCTATGGCTTCATGGTCGGCCATATCTCCCCCGAAATGGCGCGCGGCGGCCCGATCGGCCGGCTCATGACCGGTGACCGGATCCTGATCGATGTCGAAGGCCGGACGATTTCAACCGACGCTGATCTGGATAGCCGCCCGGCGGCATCACCGCCCAAGCGGGTCGTAACCGGGGCATATGCCAAATATGCCGCCCTGGTTGGATCAGCATCGCAAGGGGCAGTGACGAGCGGGGTTTAGCCAGCCCGCCCGCGCCAGCACGCCTGCCCTTAATGCGCCAGCTTGCCGCCCTTACGGGGGATGAAATGCAGGGCACCGGCAATTGCTGCGCCGACTATAAGACCGATAATCGCCGATCCAATAGCGCCGACCAGCCATTCAACCAGCCCGGCCATCATTGGCATGGCAGCTGCCGCGCCATGCGCGGCGCCATGCACCAGATGCGGAATGGCCTCCAGGTGGAACACCTCAAGGCCATGGATGATGATGCCGCCGCCGACCCACAACATCGCCACTGTGCCAATCGTCGCCAGCGCTTCCAGCAGCAACGGCATCGCCTTGACCAGTCCGCGGCCGATCGCGCGCACCATTGGCGGCTCGCGCCGGGCAAGGTTCAGGCCGATATCGTCCATCTTCACGATGATCGCGACCACGCCGTAAACGCCAACCGTCAAAACGACGCCAACCACGGCCAGTACCGTCGCCTGCATGGCAATCGCCATCACCGGCAAGCCCGCCAGCGTGATCGCCATAATCTCTGCCGAGAGGATCAGATCAGTACGGATCGCGCCCGCCACCTGGCGATCTTCGAGGGCGCGTGGATCAGTGATCTCCACGGCCTCGCTAGCATGATCATTACCGGTGAGCGCTGAAATGATCTTTTCCGCCCCTTCGAAACACAGATAGGCGCCGCCCAACATCAAGATCGGCGTGATCGCCCAAGGGGCAAAATAGCTGAGCACCAATGCCGCCGGCAGCAGGATCAAAATCTTGTTGCGCATGGAGCCGATCGCGATCTTGCCAATGATTGGCAGTTCGCGATCCGGCGTCAGACCAATCACATAGCTTGGCGTCACGGCTGTATCGTCGATGACGACACCGGCAGCTTTGGCGCCAGCCTTGCCAGCCGCGCCCGCGACGTCATCAACCGATGATGCCGCCAGTTTTGCGATCGCCGCAATATCGTCGAGTAATGCTACCAAGCCACCTGGCATGTCCGAATCCCCCCAAGACGCGAACTCGCGCCCTTATTCCTTAGCGATCCGCAGCGTCTGCGCAAAAGCCTGTGATCCAAAGAGCGAAGGGTTTTTCGGGGCAGCGGGTTACAGCAAGAGACGCCCAGATCCGGTGAGGAGTTCCCGATGCGCTTGCCCTTGTTGATTGCCGCGATCGCAGCGCTTAGCGGCGCGGCCTTTGCCCAGAACGCCAGTTCGCCCTCCGCGCCCGAAGCGACCAACCCAGCACCGCCCCCGGCCGCTGGTCAACGCGGCGCGGTAATGCAGGCCTGTCGCGTGGACTTTCAATCGCTTTGTGGCGGGATGGTGCCGGGCGATGGCAAGTTTGGCCCCTGCGTCCGTGCGAACCGCGAAAAAGTCTCGCCGAGTTGCCAGGCAGCATTGCAATCGATCCGCGCCACCCGGCTGTCACGCCAAGTGCCCCAGTCCCAGCCCCAACTGGCGCCCCAATAGATTTCAGGCAGCCATCAGCCCAGCGCGTGCTTCGGCGATCTGTTGGGCAAACACCGCTGGCTGATTTAGTGCGCGGGCGACAATCAGCGCCCCTTCGATCCGGCTGATCGCGGTGCTGGCGGCCGTCTGCGCTGATTCTTCTGATGCGCCGGTATCGACCAGCATCGCTTCAAGCGCTGCCAGCCAGTCCGCAAGTGCCGCCGCCAGAATATCCCGCACCGGCGGCGGGGCACCGGCCATCGTCATGCTGGCAATCAGGCACGGGGCCTGGCCATCGCGGAACAAGGTTTCGACACCGGCCAGCATTGCGGCGGTGCGGTGTTCGCGATCGCCGGGTGCGTTGAGCGGTGCAATGACATTTGCCTTGACCCAATCGACCGCCGTGCGCGCGACCGATTGCGCCATATCGTCCTTACCGCCCGGAAAATGGTAATAAAGGCTTGATCGCCCAAGCCCGGTCTGCCGGGAGATATCGCCAATCGACACGCCTTGGAAACCAAGCGTGCGGAACATCTCGTACAAGGTTGCGATCAACGCATCGCGCGGGGTTTCGGAATCGCTGACAGCCATGATCCCTCAATCCTCCCAAAAGGTTGCCCGCCGCAAGCCCAAAGGCTTACGGCGGGCAGGACCATCGCTGTTCCAGTGCGTCAGGCGGCAATTGCCGCGACGGGGAAGTCAACTTCGGTGCCGAACACTTCGTTGACATAGTTGGTCAGCGTGTTGAGCGCGACATGGGCGACAATTTCGACGAGCTGGGCATCGGTGAAACCAGCATCGCGAACCGCGTCGAGATCGGCAGCACTGACCTGGCCGCGCGTCTCCGTAACCTGCTTTGCAAAGGCAACAGCGGCGTTGGCGGCTGCGTCGGTGGAACCACCACGACGATTGGCTTCGATTTCCTCATCGCTCAGTTTGACGAGGTTCTTGGCGATATAGCCATGGGCCGAATTGCAATAGGTGCAGTGGTTTACATTGGCGACGGCCAGCGCGATCCGTTCGCCGGTCTTGGCACCGAGCGTGCCTTTGCCGAGCGCGCCGCTCAAGCCAAGAAAGCCTTCAAGCGCGGCCGGGCTGGTCGAAACCAAGCGAAACAGGTTCGGCACCGAGCCAAGCTGGCCGTGTACCTTGGTGAGGAAAGGCTGCGATGCAGCAGGCGCGGTGTCGATCGAGTCAGGATAAGAAATGCGTGCCATGGAGAAGGTCCTTTGATTGATGCGTGTCCGCGTCACTGCGGATGCACGTCAACTAGACTGTACCGAACGTTCGGTACAGTTAGCTTTGCTATGCAGCGTTAAAGGATAGCTTCGCCATGGATCACAGCAAAAAGGCGGGGGCAGATCGGTCCGCCCCCGCCCTTCCCCAAGGCTGTTGTGACGTCGGAGTGGACCAACCTATCCCCCGTTCGCTCAGGGAGAACGAGTGTGCGGTTCAATCGACCTAACGTCGTCACATGCTATTCGATCAGCGCACGCGCGCTATCAAGCCGGGTGGCATAGGCATTGATCACCGCCGCAGTGCGCACAGCATATGTTGCCGCATCGTCAAAGCGCCGCTCTTCAATCGCTTCCCGCACCCCCGGCAGCGTCTTGGCTCCATAGCCAGTGAAACGACCGGGCGCGTAAATAAGATTGCGGAACCAGGGGCGACCCGGCAGGCCTTTGTCGTCAACCAAAAGCTGATCGATATCGGCAAGCAAAGCGTTGAGCTTCTGGCGGGTGGCGGGCACCAGTCCAGCACCCTTGGCCGCATAGGCGGCATCATAGGCCATTGCGCTCGCCTTGAGACGGGCCACGGCATTTTCCAGCACGGCGAGTTCGATATAGGGTGTCGGCACGACCGGTGGCGGCGCGGCAATGGGATCAAGCGGATCGCTCGCAAGACCGAATGCCCCGTCCGCGATCAGCTTCGACCGCTTCTCATCGGCGACACGGCGGTCGGTCGCAAGCTTCTTCACCTCAGCGAGATAGCCCGACACCGCATTGGCGAAGTCGCCGAACCGCTGCGGCGGGGTATCCGCCTCAGCAATGCGCAGCACCAGGCGGCCGACCGTTTTTGACAGCACCGTGCCATAGACAAGCCCCGGATCGTCAAAGGTCGTAAAATGATGATAGCTGTCGTAGATCGAATGGTAGACGCCGTCGCCTTGATCCTCCCCCCCAAAGCTGATGTTAAGCGCCGGCAGGCCAAGATGCTGCAGGAACGCCGAATAATCGGAGCCTGACCCGAGCGGCCCCATCACCAGATCGCCCCCCGCCTCAGCACCGGCGAGCAAGTCTGCTGGAAAATTACCGCCGACAAAGGCATCCGCCCGTATCCCCTTTTGCAGGCGCTCCAGCACGCTGCGCCCGGTTTGTGGATCGGTCACATCGGCGGCGACGCTGCTGACGAGATGCTGATAGTCATGGCTGCCCAACGCCCCCAGAAACCCGCGGCCAGAGCCATCGGTGTTGATGTAGATCAGCGCCTTGGCCTTGAGCTCCACTGCATGCGTTTCGGCCCATTCGGTCGATCCGATCAGGCCAGGCTCCTCGCCGTCCCAGCTTGCATAGACAATCGTTCGATCGGGTCGCCAGCCGGTTTTGAGCAGCGCGCCAAGCGCCTTGGCTTCTGACAGCATCGCGACATTGCCCGACAGCGGATCCTGCGCGCCGAACACCCAGGCGTCATGATGATTGCCGCGGACAATCCACTGATCGGGATATTTCGCGCCCTTCAGCGTCGCGATTACGTCGTAAAGCGGCTTCAACGTCCAGTCCGACTTAACCGCCAGATGCACCTTCACGCCGCCGTCGCCGCCAAGATGATAGGTCAGCGGTAGCCCGCCCCGGAAATTGGCCGGCGCCTTGCGCCCGCCGAGCTGGCTCAGCAGCTTGGTGGCATCGCCATAGGAAATCGGCAGCGCCGGGATTTTCAAGATCGTCGGTGCGGTTTCCCGTGTGAGCCTTTTGGCTCCCTCGGTCGCGCCGATACCTGGTGTGAGCGGATCGCCGGGCGCCACAACCAGATCGACGACAGATCCGCGCTGCACCCCGGTTGGCGGCCGCGTGCCGCCCTTAGGATAAGTGTCGCCGGCGACATAGCCGTCCTGCGCGGGGTCCGAATAGATCAGGCAGCCGATTGCGCCATGTTCCTGCGCCAACTTAGGCTTCAGCCCGCGCCAGCCGCCGCCATAGCGCGTGATGACGATCTTGCCCTTGACGCTGATTCCGCGCCGCTCAAGCGCTTCATAGTCCTCGGGCAGGCCGTAATTGACATAAACCAGATCGGCGGTGACATCGCCGTCGCCCTGATAGGCGACATAGGGCGGCAAGGCGTTGGCGAGTTTGCCCGATGTATCATCTTCCGCAAGCGTCGGCTCCTGGCCGCCAAGCTTGATCGCATTGGGCGCAATCATCTCGATCGTGGTGGCGATCGGGGTCGGATAGAGCACCTGGAACGTTTCGATATGCGCATCCCAGCCCCATGATTTGAACAGGGCGAGCGTCGCCTCGGCATTGGCTTTGTTATGCGGCGATCCGACCTGATTGGGCTCGGCGGCCATGCGCTTCAGCCACTCGATCTGGTCGCTGGCGCTGATCTGCGCATCGAACGCCGCCTCAAGCGCCCGGCCGCTTTTTGGCCCGGCAGCGGGCGCAGCTGTCGCCAGCGCAAGTCCTGAAATCGCGGCGAGCAGCATCGCATGTCTGGCCATAAATCCCCCCTGTTCGGATGATTGTTATCGGGGAGTTTGGCGGGGCCAGTGCGGACGCGCAAGCACTGTTCCTGTGCGTCGCCAACCGCCGGGGGTCAGGGCAACGGATCAGCCCGGAGCAGCGCCGCCATGTCGGCGACATCGCTTGCCACTTGGTCGGCAAGCCGGGCTTCCATTGCCCGATAGCGAGCCAGAACATCGCGACCCGCATCGGTCAGCCGCGCGCCCCGCCCCTTGCCGCCGCCAGCCGTCGCCTCGACCAATCGATCCTGAAAACAGCGGTTCATGCTATCGACCAGCAGCCAGGTCCGCCGATAGCTCATGCCGAGCGCGCGCCCGGCGGCCGAGATCGATCCGCTGCGGTCAATTGCCTCCAGCAGATCGGCCTTGCCGGGCCCCATCGCGGGTTCATCACCGCAATAGAGCTGCAGCTTCAATTTGAGCGGACCAACGCGCATCACAGCCTCTCCTGGTGCCACCATAGCATTGGTGATGACCCTGGGTAGAACCTGAAGCGGGCCGCGCCTGCGTTGCGTAACGCGCCCTCTTTGCTACGACCTGTCGCCAGCAGAGAGGAAACCCGCATGCCGCTATATGAAGTTGAGGGCAAACGCCCGGTTGTCGCGCCCGAAGGCGCCTGGGTCGCGCCGAGCGCCGATGTGATTGGCGAGGTCCTTCTGGGCGCGCAATCAAGCGTCTGGTTCGGGGCGGTGATCCGCGGTGACAACACCCCGATGATCATCGGCGCGCGTACCAACATCCAGGAATCGGCGATGCTCCATTCCGATTTCGGCGCGCCGCTGACAATCGGCGAAGGCTGCACGATCGGCCATCATGCCATCCTGCACGGCTGCACGATCGGCGATTCGGTGCTGATCGGCATGGGGGCGATTGTCCTCAACCGCGCCGTCATTGGCGCAGGCTGCATTGTCGGCGCAGGGGCGCTCGTCACCGAAGGCAAGGAATTTCCGCCGAACAGCCTGATCGTCGGCAGCCCCGCGCGCGCGATCCGCGAGCTCGATGCTGCAACCGCCGCCATGCTCAAGGCGTCTGCCGATCACTATGTCGACAAGAGCCAAAGCTATGCCAAGGGGCTGACCCGCGTCGATTGACGCGGGCGAATCCTGTCGGCGCTTTTTATAAGGATGGCATAGATGAGGCTTAAATTAGTATTAGCAGCATTTTTGGCAGTTCCATTACTGTCCTGCTCGCACACAAACGGGTTTAGGTTTGTTAACCTGTCTGCGCGCCCTCTTGTTGTGATTGACCGTTATAGGGATAAAAGATCGACCTTTTTGCCAGGTGCTATGAGCAGATTGATCCTCCTAACGAAAACTAATCAATACGAGCTAATACGACCGGAAGAACCTAGCTGCCGTTACAGTTATCCATCAATAACGGGCGGCACATTCCCGATTCCCGATGGCCGAGGGATTCTTGATGGCAATTCCCCATGGACTTTGACTTTAATTACGATTGATCAAAACCTAGTCGCGCGAGCATATGCCTATCAAAAGGGCAAATCTATCGAGCAGAGTGTCGAATTTCAGCGCGGTGGTTTTCCGGCTAAACCGGTACGAGTGTGTTCGGATAGATCACTTTAAACCCCACACAATTAAATTAACGTTTGAATTACTGGATATTGTAGATGCATTGTTGCAAGGCGACAGTCTGTTAGACCTTCTCAATGAGTTTATTTTTTTCGCGCCAAGGTCTCGGAAGGTCGACCTTCTCGCATAAATGGTCGGGTGGTGCTTTCCCAACCTCCGTCGGCAAAGTGGATGAAGGTTGGTCTTGGCGGAATTATCGTTGCTGCGTCCATTTGGGTGACAACGGGTTCCTACGCGCGCATCAAGACTGATCTGGGGGTCATCACTTGACCCAGGCGGTCACCGCTGGCCGAGTCCGATCGGCAAGCTGCTGGCGAATACCCATTACGGCCACTGTCCGCTTGGCCCCGCCCTGCGACGCGACCGGCAGATTCTTTTCGGCAAAGGCAAGGATTTTCGCCGGCATCGCCGGATCGCTCGACCCCGACCCCAGGCTGGGCACATAGCCCGACCGCGTGCTCGTCTCCAAGAAGCTGTTGACCAGATCGAGATGCGCAATCGCATAATCAAAGGCAAGATCAGCGTGACGACCGGAAATTGCGCGCAACAGGCTCGATTTCTGCGGTGCCGTGAAATCATCCGCCGTCAACAACTCCAACGCCCGGTCCGCGAGCGCCGCATCGCGCGCTGAGCCGAGCAACTGCACATAACCGTTGCGCACAACCGGGTTCGTCGTGGCGCGCGTGAGTTTGAGCAACGCATCCCATTCGGCGGGCGTGGCGTTGACGGCATAAGTGGCCAGGATTGGACCGCGAATGGCGGGCGGGATCGCACTGCCATCGGCAATCAGCGCCGCCACATAGCGACGCGCTGCAGCTGCCACTTCGGGATCGCCATTCACGCCCAGGCGCCGGATGGCATTTTCGCGCAAATTGGTGATTAGCGGCGATTCACCCGCCTTTTCCTCAAAGCCGACCCGCTTCATCACTGGCCCCAGAAAGGCGACAGTGCGGGCGCGCACTGGCGTCTCCAGCGGCGTGCCTTCAAACACCCCGATGATCGTGCCGAGTTGGTCGGACACCTTGGCAAGTTCCAGCGGATTTGCGTCGGGCTTCACCTCGCCAATCAAGGCAAGGTACCGCGCCAGATCCTGATCCCCACTGAGCGCCAGCGCAAAATCGTCACCAAGCGTGCCGAGCCGATCGGTGAGTTCCATTTTGGTATAGTCGCGCACCAGCGCGGCATGCCCGGCATCGTCATACCGTGCGCGCAAATAGCTGCCTTTGTCGCGGTTGAGGACAATTGTGCCGCAGCCCTGAACATTGACCAGTGTCGGCGCTTCGCCGCTCACGACTGTGCTCATCACTGGTCCACCAACCATGCCCAGCGTCAGCGGTACGTGCCAGGTTTGCGGCTTTTTCGACGGCGCATCGAGCCCAAACCGGCCTTGCGAGAGCAGCACTTGGGTCTGCCCATTGGCGCAGGTTGCCCCGGTTAGCGTGACCATGGGCACGCCGCCTTGCAGCGTAAAATCATGCGCGCTCGTCACCACTGGCTTACCCGAAGCCTTTTCGAGTTCAGTCCAAAGCTGGTCGGTTTCGGTGTTCCGGTATTTGAATTTCGCCATGTAGTTGCGAATACCTGCCCGGAACGGGTCGGCGCCGATCGTGGATTCAATCATGCCGATCACCGCCTGGCCCTTCTGATAGGTGATCCCGTCAAACGCCTCGCCGATCTGATCGACGGTTTCGACCTTTTGGATGATCGGGTGCGTGGCTGCTGTCGCATCCAGCCCGATCGCGCCCTCGCGATCATTGGCCACCGCGCTGGCCTTCGAAAACCAATCGGGGTTCAGATCATTGCTGGCCTTGTTTTCCATCCATGACGCGAACCCCTCATTGAGCCAGAGATCGTCCCACCAGCGCATCGTCACCAGATCGCCAAACCATTGGTGCGCCACTTCATGCGCAACAACGGTGAAAATGCGTTCGCGCCCGCTTTGCGTTGCGCGCTTGGGATCGAACAACAGGGTTGGTTCAAAATAGAAAATGGCGCCCCAATTCTCCATCGCACCGAAAAACTGGCTGGAGCCGGGCCCGGCAATCATATCGAGCTTGGGCAGCGGATAGGGTTGGCCGAAATAGTCGTTATAATAGGTCAGCAGGCGTTTGGCCGATGCCAGCGCATAATCGCCCTGATCGACCACACCGCGCCGGGTAATCACACCGATCTCGGTTTTGCCGGCCATGACCGTTTTGCGTTCGACATCGCCCATGCCCAAAAAGAGCAGATAGCTGGACATCACCGGCGTCTCGGCAAAGCTGAACAGCTTACGGCCATCTTCCTGGGGGGTGATTGTTGCCGGCATGTTCGAGAAGGCGGTCTGCCCAGAGGGGGCGACGGCGCTCAGCTTGAACGTGGCCTTGAACGCCGGTTCGTCGAACATTGGCGCAAAACGGCGCGCATCGGGCGCCTCAAATTGGGTAGCGAGCATCCGGGCATCGCTGCCATCGGGATTTTTATAATCGATTGCGAAAAAACCAGCGGCAGTGTCGTTGATTTTGCCGCTCCAAGCGAAACTGAGCACGTGCTTGCCCGGCTTGGCAGCGGCGGGCAGCGTGATCGTCATCGTTTGATCATCCGGAGAGAGCGTAAATGCCGCCTTCTCGCCATCAAACATCGCAGAGGTGATGGTGAGGTCGGCTGCATTCAGAATGATCGTGCTGGTCGATTGCTTGACATCGACCGTCAACGTCTCGCGGCCGGTGAAGGTCTTGGCCTTGGCATCCGGATCGATCGTAATGTCATAGACGATGGGCAGCACGGTGCGTGGCAACTCGCCCGCAGCCAATGCCGGCGTTGATACCCCGGCCATCAAAGCAAGCGATAGGAGGGCGGCAGCAGAAACCTTCATCACGATACTCCAGATTGGATGCCGAGCGACCCCTAACCATTTCGTCAAGCGATGCAATTCCAGGGGTGCTGGACAGACTAATCAGTTGCGCTATGAAACGCGCATGAGCCTTCCTTCGCTTTTCGATCGCCTGCGGCTGCCCGTTATCGGGTCCCCGCTCTTCATCATCTCCGGTCCCGATCTGGTGATCGCCCAGTGCAAGGCAGGGATTGTCGGGTCATTCCCGGCACTGAATGCACGGCCGCAGGGGCTGCTGGATGAATGGCTGCACCGGATCACCGAGGAATTGGCCGCCTGGAACCGTGACAATCCCGATCGGCCGGCAGCGCCATATGCCGTCAACCAGATCGTCCACCGCTCGAACGACCGACTGGAAGCCGATCTGGCGACCTGCGCCAAATGGCAGGTACCGATTACGATTACCTCGCTCGGCGCGCGCGAAGACCTGAACGCGGCGGTCCACGGCTGGGGCGGCATCACGCTGCACGACATCATCGATGATCGCTTTGCCCGCAAGGCAATCGAAAAGGGTGCAGACGGCCTCATCGCCGTTGCCGCCGGTGCTGGTGGCCATGCCGGTCGGCTGTCGCCTTTCGCGCTGATCCAGGAAATCCGGCAATGGTTTGACGGCCCGCTGGCGCTTTCAGGGTCGATCGCCAATGGCGGCGCAGTGCTCGCCGCGCAGGCGATGGGTGCCGATCTCGCCTATATCGGTTCGGCCTTTATTGCCACCGACGAGGCCAATGCCGACGCCGCCTACAAGCAGTCAATCGTCGATAGCAAAGCGGCGGACATTGTCTATTCCAACCTGTTCACCGGGGTGCATGGCAATTATCTGCGCAGCTCGATCGAGGCAGCCGGGCTTGATCCCGATAATCTGCCCGAGGGCGATTTGAAGACGATGAACTTCGGCGGCGATAATGGATCAAAAGCCAAGGCTTGGCGCGACATTTGGGGCTCTGGTCAGGGCATTGGCGCGGTCGATGCGATTGAAAGCGTCGCGGTGCGGGTCGATCGGCTCGAAGCGGAATATCGCGCTGCCCTCGCCCGGATTGCGCCAGCGCGGCAATCCGTAGTCGCCTGAACGACCGAAAAGGCTAAAAGGCGACTTCCAGCCGCTCGAGCATCGAGCGCGCCGGGCTCAAGGCGGGCAGCGATTCGACCTGGGCATCGTCGAGCATCGCTGTACGGCGGAACAATTCCACGCTCGCGCCGATCAGCGCCTGCGCTTGTCCGGGCATCGCCGCGAACGCCGCCGCATCGGACACGGGTGCTGCCCCTAATCGGCGCGACGGATCAAGCGCATCCCGCTGGCTCATTTCGCCGGCATCGATCGCCCGCTGGGTCAGCAGCCAGGCGATGACGTGCATCAGCCGAGTCGTCACCTTGAGCGCTTCACAAGAGAATGCCACGCGCGAAAGCGGATCGAGCGCCTCGCGCTCCTGCCGCCCGCCGTCATCGAAATAGGTCCGCGCTTCGTCGGCAAGCAGCATCGCTTCGACATAGAGCGAATCAATTAGCCGACGATGGACGCGCAGTTCGATCACAAAAATCCCCTGTAACGCTTCGTGCCAGAAATGGGGTTGCCCGCAATAGCCCAGTTATTCGGGTCGGTTAGGCCATCCGTCCCATATCGGATCGATTAAGCGATGATATCAGGCACCAGCTGATCGGCGAGCATGGCAATTTCGTCACGCAGACGCAGTTTGCGCTTTTTCAGCCGCGCGATCTGCAATTGATCGGTCGAATTTTGCTCCAGCAACGCGTCGATGGCGGAATCGAGATCGCGATGTTCGATTCGTAGCAGTTCGATTCGCTTCGCGATCAGGCGCTCGTCCATCTCAACTCCTCAACCACCGCCTTCACCCTTAGCAAATTGGTGAAGCATCGCGAGGGGCAAAACCGACTATCGACAAAAAGCGGGGATCCACCGCGATCAACCACACAGGGGGGCGACAAGCCGTCCATTGCGTGATTTACTGAACTTTCGACTCGGTGAAGTCGATCATCAACCAAGGAGGTTCGCTCTCATGCATAGCGCTCATCTTTCGGCACTGGAAGCAAAGCACGCAAAACTCGACAGCCGGATTGCCAGTGAATCGCGACGTCCATTGCCCGATCCACTGACGCTCGCGGCGTTGAAAAAGG
This sequence comes from Sphingomonas sp. 28-62-20, assembly GCF_002281505.1. Lineage (NCBI taxonomy): Bacteria > Pseudomonadati > Pseudomonadota > Alphaproteobacteria > Sphingomonadales > Sphingomonadaceae > Sphingomonas > Sphingomonas sp. 28-62-20. The sequence goes on along the minus strand of NZ_NCGH01000006.1, from coordinate 187,278 downwards.
AAAAGCTGCGATTGAAGGAAGAGATCAGCATCGGCTGATCAGTCACCAGGGCGATCCGGTTAGGCGCCGGTATCGCCCTGACGGTTGCAGATCCTAGGGTTACAGGTGCAACGCTTCAGCGCGTCGGCAAAATCGGCAGGATTGGCTTCACATAGACCGGGGTTTGGGTGCCACCACCGATTGGCTTGCGCGCCAGAATCGGATCGATCATTTGATCAAAGGCGACGCCAACCCGGCCAGCTGCGTACCAAGCGATTTTGCCGCTGATCCAGCCCACGCCACGGACATCCAGCTCCACCTCTGTGCCTTGAGCAATCGGGCTCGACACTTCTGCCATCAAGCCGCCCGCCGAAAGGTTGCGGATCCGCACCTGTTCGGACTGACGTGACCCGGCCAAGCGAAACTGGGCGACGAGGAACAGGCTGTCCCGAACCTCATGGCGCTGGCTGGCCGCATCATCTGCTGCGGCCATTTTGAAGGGATCGTGTGCGAACTGGTCCATCTATCCTGCTCTGAAAGAAACAAGGCTGATGGGGGCATTTAGACCAGGAAACTTATCAAAAGGCTTAACGCAGCCCCTTCCCGATTACTCTTCGCGCGAAATTTTTTCGTGGCGCTCGTGGCGCTCCTGCGCTTCGACGGTCATCGTCGCAATTGGCCGAGCCTCCAGCCGGGCCAGCGAAATCGGTTCGCCGGTGACTTCGCAATAGCCATATTCGCCTTCATCAATCCGGCGAATGGCAGCGTCGATCTTTGAGATCAGCTTGCGCTGGCGATCACGAGTGCGCAGCTCGATCGACCAATCCGTCTCACTTGATGCCCGATCGGTAAGATCGGCTTCGCGCAAACTGTCGGTCTGCAACTGGGTTAGCGTCCCCTGCGCCTCAAGCAAAATCGCCTCTTTCCAGGCATTGAGCTTGTCGCGAAAATAATCGAGCTGCTGCGGATTCATGAAGGGCTCATCCGCACTCGGACGATAGCCATCAACGCTGCCCGCCTTTGGCAGCGAATCGGATTGGTTATGATCACCCACGCGTTTCAACACCGTTGCCATCCCCACTCTCCGGTCGACCGTAGCCCGGCAACTTAAGCGCCTCGGCTGGCCCTTCGCGGCGCTATACTCACGCAATCAGCGCACCACAAGCAACTGAAACGGCCGAAGCGACGCTTTTCCCGTCCCTTATCGATTTCTGCAACCTGGCGTGCGAATTGAAGCACAAACCCAGATGGACTAGGCTTACGTCCGCATCAATAATCGATACCGAATAGTTAACACTGACCGACCTGACGCTCGATATTATGTCCCGGCATGAAACGTTAACCATAGGGAATGCAGGTCAAGGACAAAGACCTGGCGACCAATGGGCAATTTGTTGGTTAACGCGGTTGAACTTAATATTTTCTTCTGCACTTTGGTTCAACAACGGCACGCCTGCTGCTGACTGAACCAGCGAGCGGCAACGCAGTGCGGTGAAGAAAGTGAGACGTGATGTCTGTTCGGATGGCCTTGGCGAAACTTTGCGCCTGCACCTGCGGGGGTGCCCTGATCGGTGGTGGCGCCGTGCATGTCACCGAATCGGCCCAGCCACGTCACGCCTATGTAAAAAAAGCGCATGCGAAGCGCGTCGTGCGCTCGGTCGCGCGCCGGTCGGCAAGCCGGGTGCGCCGCGTCGTCACGCAAACAACCGCGGCTTGTCCGCCTGCCGTTATTACTGTCGCCAGCCAGGGCACGCCGGTGCCCTTGCCGCCCCCTTATCTCGGCTCCAGCGGTGAATTTCCCGTTGTCTCGAGCAGTGGCGGCGTTGGCGCAGGCCCCGTCCTGATCGGCGGCAGCGGCGGCTTTGGTGGCGGAGGCTTCTTTGCCGGTGGATTCTTTGGCGGCGGCGGTGGCGGCGGCGGTGGCAACATCGTCATTTCGTCGACATCGAGCACCAGCGGCGGATCGACATCGTCAGGGGCGTCGTCAGGGGCATCATCGGGTGCCGCGTCGTCGGGCGCAACGTCGTCCGGCACGACGTCGTCCGGTACCACCTCTTCTGGCACCACCTCATCGGGCACGACCGGGTCCAGCGGGGTGATCATCAATATTTCGTCGACTTCGAGCGGATCAATCTCCAGCGGCGGGACATCGACCAGCACCGGCGGATCATCCACAGGCGGATCATCCACAGGCGGATCATCCACCAGCACAGGCGGATCGTCCACAGGCGGATCGTCCACAGGCGGATCATCCACCAGCACCGGTGGATCGTCCACCGGTGGATCGTCGACCAGCACGGGTGGATCGTCCACCGGCGGGTCATCGACGAGCACTGGCGGCTCCTCAACCAGCACGGGTGGGTCGTCGACGAGCACGGGCGGGTCTTCAACCAGCACGTCAAGCGGTGGCAGTGGGGGTAGCGGCGGCAGTGGCGGCAGCGGCGGATCGTCAACCAGCAGCTCGACCAGCACGGGCGGTCTATCGACCAGCACCACCTCCTCGACTGGCGGCTCATCGACCAGCAGCAGCAGCAATGTCGCCTCCTCATCGAGCAGCAACGTTGCCTCTTCAAGCTCGACCAGTTCGAGCAGCAATGTCGCCTCGTCGAGCAGCACAAGCTCGAGCGGCTTCAGCACCAGCAGCACCGGTTTCAGCACCAGCAATGGCATGACCACCAGCGGCATGACGACCAGTGGCATGACCAGCAGTGGCATGACGAGCAGCGGCGGGCCGCCAACGCCCGTTCCTGCCCCGCCAATGGTATTGCTGTTTGGTGCCGCCGCCGCCGCGCTGGTCGGCCGCAAGCGCTTCGCCAAAAAGGCAGCACCGCCCGCCACCGACGCGTGAAGGCTGCGACGGGAGTCGTTCAGCCCCCGTCGGACAGTGCTCGGTGCTTGCGCGGTGCGCGGCGGCCCGCCATAGCCTGCGGCCATGCACGATATCCGCCTGATCCGCGACAACCCGCACGCCTTTGACACGAGCCTCGCCCGGCGCGGCTTGGCGCCGGTTGCCGCTACGCTAGTTGCGCTTGACGAGCGTCGCCGCGCGCTGATCACCGAAGCCCAGCTCGGCCAGGCACGCCGCAATGAAGCCTCAAAAGCAATCGGCGCGGCGATGGCCAAGGGTGACAAAGATGTGGCCGAGGCGCTGAAGGCTGAGGTTGCCTCGCTGAAGGAACGGATGCCCGCGATTGAGGCCGAGGAAAAGCTGCTCGGCGAGCAATTGCAGGCTGCGTTGGCGATCATCCCGAACCTGCCCGCCGCCGATGTGCCCGATGGCGCAAGCGAGGAAGACAATGTCGAGGTCACCCGTTGGGGCACGCCGCGCGCGTTCGATTTTGCGCCCCGCGAACACGCCGACCTCGCGCCCGCGCTGGGCATGGATTTCGAAACAGGCGCGCGACTTTCTGGTTCACGCTTCACCTTCCTGCGCGGCGATATGGCGCGCCTGCACCGCGCGCTCGGCCAGTTCATGCTCGACGTGCAGACCCGCGAGCACAGTTATGAGGAATGCAACCCGCCGGTACTCGTCAAGGACGAGGCGATGTACGGCACGGATAAACTGCCGAAGTTTGCCGAGGACAGTTTTCGCACCACAGATGATCGCTGGCTCATCCCCACCAGCGAAGTATCCCTCACCGCCAGCGTCATGGGCGAGCTGCTCGACGACAGCGCGCTCCCCATGCGTCTCACCGCGCTCACGCTATGCTTCCGCTCCGAAGCGGGCGCGGCGGGGCGGGATACGCGCGGCTTCATCCGCCAGCACCAGTTCGAAAAGTGCGAGCTGGTCAGCATCGTTCGCCCCGAAGATTCCGAAACCGAGCACCAGCGCATGGTCCGCGCGGCCGAGACGATCCTCGAACGCCTGAACCTGCCCTATCGCAAGCTGTTGCTGTGCACCGGCGACATGGGCTTTGGCGCGCGCAAAACCTATGATCTTGAGGTCTGGCTGCCCGGACAGGGCGCTTACCGCGAGATTTCCTCCTGCTCGAACACCGGCGATTTTCAGGGCCGCCGCATGAACACCCGCTACCGCGTCGCGGGCGAGCAAAAAAAGACCGAGTTCGTCCACACCCTCAACGGCTCCGGTCTCGCCGTCGGTCGGACCTTGGTGGCGGTGCTCGAAAATTACCAGAATGAAGACGGCAGCGTCACGGTGCCAGAGGCGCTGCTGCCCTATATGGGCGGTATCGCCCAATTGGAGCCACAACGCTGATGCGCATCTTGCTCACCAATGATGATGGCTATTACGCGCCCGGCCTGAAGGTGCTGGAGGCGATTGCCGCGACATTATCTGACGATGTCTGGATCGTCGCCCCGGCCGACGAGCAATCGGGCGCTGGCCATTCGCTCACCCTCACCCGGCCCTTGCGCGTCCGCAAACATGGCGAAAAGCGCTTCGCGGTCGCGGGTACACCGACCGATGCAGTGATGATGGCGCTGGCCAAGATCATGAAGGACACCCCGCCTGATCTGATCCTGTCGGGCGTCAATCGCGGCGCCAATCTAGCCGAGGACGTGACCTATTCGGGCACCGTTTCCGCCGCGATGGAAGGCGCGCTGGCCGGGGTGCGATCGATCGCGCTGAGCCAGGTCTATGCGCGCGAGGGCATGGGCGATGTCGTGCCGTTCGATGCGGCGCAGGCATGGGGGGAGAAAGTGCTCCGCCCGCTGATCGATGCGCCGCTGGCGCCGCGCACGCTGATCAACATCAATTTTCCCGCGCTGGCTGCCGACAAGGTGCTCGGCGTGCGCGTCGTCGCTCAGGGTTTGCGCGATTATGGCCGGTTGCAGATCATCGGCAATCGCGATCCGCGCGGCTATGAATATTTCTGGTTCGGGCTTGGCCCGTCGATCGAAACGCCGGCGCATTCAACCGATGTCGAAGCAGTGGCAGACGGGTATATCGCCGTCACGCCGCTGCATCTTGACCTGACACATCGGGATTCGCTCGATATGCTCACCGACATCTATGCATAACGGCGTGGCGATGGGGGGAGGATCATGCGCATAATCGGCAAGATGATTTTTCCCCTGGTGCTGGTCGCGCTGTTGCCCGCCTGCATCCCCAATGGCGGTCGCTATGATGTCTACCGCGACCCTGGGCCGCAAATCGATCCCGGCCCCATCGATCGGGGACCGATTGAACCAATATCGCCGGGGCAACGGCAACAGGCATGGGAAGCGCGCCCGGTTTCACCCGATGCCCAGAATGTTGCCGCTGGCGACTATATCGTCCAGCCCGGCGACACGCTGCGCGGTATTGCCAATCGGACGGGCGCCGGATCGGAAGTTATCGCCCGCGCCAATGGCATTTTGCCGCCCTATACGATTTATGCCGGGCAACGGCTGAATATCCCGGGTGGCCGCTATCACCTTGTTCGCCCAGGTGAGACCGGCATCGCCATTGCCCGCGCTTATGGCGTCAGCTGGTCGCGGATTGTCGCTGACAATGATCTGGTCGAACCCTTTGTGCTGCGCGCTGGCCAGCGCATCATCATCCCGCATGACGGCCCGTTGACCCCGGCCGAGCGCGCCGCAGCCTTCCATCTCGACATTGAGGATATCGTCACCGGCGGTGAACCCGCGCTCGACGCCAATCAGCGCCCGGCGCGCCCGACCACTTCGCCCAGCCGCATCTTGCCGCCCACTGCCGCTGTTGAGCCGCCACTGCGGCGCACCGGCGCGTTCATCTGGCCCGTCAATGGCGCCGTGATCCACAAGTTCGGGCCAGGCGCGAGTGGTGAGCGCAACGACGGAATCAAGATTGCAGTGCCGCTCGATACGCCCGTGCTTGCCACCGCGGATGGCGTGGTTGCTTATACCGGCGATGGCGTCGCCGGGCTTGGCGGGCTGGTGATGCTGAAACATGGCGATGGCTGGACCAGCGTCTATGGCCATAATCGCCAGTTGCTGGTGCAGCGCGGCCAATCGGTTAAGCGCGGCCAGGCGATTGCGCTGTCGGGCGATACGGGTTTTGCTGATCGCCCCGAACTCCATTTCGAACTGCGCAATGGCCGCACCGCGGTTGATCCGCTGGGGCAATTGCCGAAACGCTGAGGCAAGGGCGACGTTGCGCGCGGCCCGGCTCTTCCGGTAAGGGCCGCTGCCATGACCGAATACACCTCTGATCTGCTCCGCCTGCTCGATGCGCGCGGCTATATCCACCAGCTGACCGATGCAGCCGGGCTCGATGCGCTTGCGGCAAAGCAGGTGGTGCCGATCTATGTGGGTTTTGACGCCACGGCCCCCTCGCTTCATGTCGGCAACCTTGTCTCGGTCATGCTGCTCCGCCGCGCCCAGCAGGCCGGGCACAAACCGATCGTCATCATGGGCGGCGGCACCACCAAGATCGGCGACCCGTCCGGCAAGGACGAGGTCCGGAAGCTGCTCGACGATGACGGCATCAACGCCAACATCGCCTCGATCCGCCGCGTGTTCGAACGCCTGCTGACCTTTGGCGACGGGCCGACCGATGCCGTGATGGTCAATAATGACGAATGGCTGAGCAAGCTCGGCTATATCGACATGCTCCGTGATGTCGGCCGCCACTTCACGATCAACCGGATGCTGACCTTCGATTCGGTCCGCCTTCGCCTTGATCGCGAGCAGCCGCTGACCTTCCTCGAATTCAACTACATGATCCTTCAGGCCTATGATTTTCTGGAGCTTTCGCGCCGTTACGGCTGCCGCGCCCAGATGGGCGGATCGGACCAATGGGGCAATATCGTCAACGGCGTTGAGCTTACCCGCCGGATCGACGGCACCGAGGTGTTCGGCGTCACCACGCCGCTGATCACCAAGGCAGACGGCTCCAAGATGGGCAAATCGGTGTCGGGTGCGGTGTGGCTGAATGAGACGCAGCTATCCAACTATGACTATTGGCAGTTCTGGCGAAACACCGATGACCGCGATGTGGGCCGTTTTCTGCGGCTGTTCACCGATGTGCCGCTCGATGAGATTGCACGGCTGGAAGCATTGCAGGGTGCTGAGATCAACGAGGCCAAGATCGTCCTCGCCAATGCAGCCACCGCCATGTGCAGGGGTGATGCCGCCGCGACAGAAGCAGCCGAAACCGCGCGCAAGACCTTTGAGGAAGGCGCATCGGGCGATGCATTGCCCAGCCATAACGTCGCCAAAGGCAACATCACGCTGGTCGATGCGCTGGTCGCGCTTGGCTTTGCCGCGTCCAAAGGGGAAGCGCGGCGCCTGATCAAAGGCGGCGGCGCTCGCGTCGAGAGCGAAAAGATCACCGACGAGAATTTCATGATCGCGATCGGCGCCGAAACAATCCGCATTTCCGCGGGCAAGAAGAACCACGGCCTGCTCAATCCCGTTGAATAGCAAACGGAAAAATTCGCTTAACCCTCTCTGTAGCGATCCTCTTCATCCGCCACCTTTAGTTTCCGTAAGGGCAGCGATGGGAAGGTTGGGATGGCAAGCAGGGCATCCTTTGCACTGAATGACGATCGGTCCGCCGGTCGTGACGAAGTGCATTTCCGGGCCAAGGGCTTCGGGCCTGATGCCAAACCGGTAGCCTTGGTGATCGTCAACATGTCCGCCATGGGGCTGATGGCGAGGTGCGAGATCAGCTATCAGCCGGGTGACCGGATCAGCATTCAACTGCCAATCTTGGGGACCGTCAGCGCCCAGATCCGGTGGTCGCTTGGCGGCCGTATCGGCTGCGAACTGGACCGGTCGATTGAGCTATCCGATTATTATGAACTGCTCGCGGTGATGCTGAAGGCGCGCTGAGGGGTCAGCCAGCCTAGCCTGACCGCAGCAGGGCCACCCCGGCATCGCGCTCGAACAAATAGAGCGCCACCCGCGCCGCCTGGCCGCGCGGACCGCTCAAGCCCCCGTCGCGATCGATCAGCAGGCGCGTATCGTCATGCGCGATCGGCAACAGCTCGCTCAGCATTTCGGGCGTCGCGAGCCGGAACTGCGCTTCACCCGATTGCCTTGTGCCCAGCAATTCGCCCGCGCCGCGCAGCCGCAAATCCTCCTCGGCGATGCGAAAGCCATCATTGGTCTCGCGCATCAAGGCGAGGCGCGCGCGCGACGTTTCGCTGAGCGCGCTGCCCCGGATCAGCAAGCAGTTGGAGGCCCCGCTGCCCCGCCCCACCCGCCCACGCAGCTGGTGGAGCTGGGCGAGCCCAAAGCGGTCCGCCGCCTCGATCACGATCAGCGTCGCATTGGGGACATCGACGCCGACTTCGATGACCGTGGTCGCGACGAGCACGCCAGTGCACCCTTCGGAAAAGGCCGCCATCACCGCGTCCTTTTCCGGCCCCTTCATCCGGCCATGGACGAGCCCGACCTTGTCGCCGAACCGCGCCCGCAACGTCTCCGCCCGCGCCTCGGCGGCGGCGAGATCGGTCTTTTCGCTTTCCTCGACCAGCGGACACACCCAATAGGCTTGCCCCCCGGCCGACAAATGCCGGCCCAGCGCGTTCACGACATCGTCGAGCCGGTCCTCGGACAAGACTCGCGTTTCGATAGGCTGACGGCCCGGCGGCATTTCGTCCAGCCGACTGACGTCCATCTCGCCATACAGCGCCAGCGTCAGCGTGCGGGGAATGGGCGTTGCGGTCATCGCCAGCAGATGCGGCGGGTGCTGGCCCTTGCCCGTCAGCAGCATCCGCTGCGCGACGCCGAAGCGGTGCTGCTCATCCACCACGACCAGCCCCAGATCCTTGTAGCCAACCGCTTCCTGGAAGATCGCATGCGTGCCAATCAGAATATCGATCGAACCGTCCGCTAGCCCCATCAGTGTCGCCTCGCGCACCCGCCCCTTGTCGCGCCCGGTGAGCACCGCAATGTTGACCGGCAGCCCGCTCAGCAACCCGCGCAGGGTCTCATAATGCTGGCGCGCAAGGATTTCGGTCGGCGCCAGAAACGCCCCCTGCGCGCCCGCCTCCACCGCCACCAGCAGCGCCATCGCCGCCACCAACGTCTTGCCCGATCCGACATCACCCTGCAGCAACCGCAGCATCGGCTGCGATTGGCGCAGATCGCCCTCGATCTCGGCAATCGAGCGTGATTGCGCCCCCGTTGGCGCATAGGGCAGGTTGAGCATCGCGCGCAGTCGTCCGTCGCCGATCAGCGCCCTGCCCTTGCGCGCCCGCGACGAGGCGCGGACCAAAGTCAGCGCGAGCTGGTTGGCGAACAGCTCGTCATAGGCCAGCCGTTCACGCGCCTTGGCATCGGACGGGTCAGCATGGATCCGCGCGAGCGCCGCGCGCCAGGCGGGCCATTGATGCTTGGCCAGCAAGCCGGGTTCGATCCATTCGGCAAGCTCGGGCGCGCGCTCCACCGCTTGCGCTGCCATTTGCCCCATCCGCTTCGAGGTCAGCCCTTCGGACAGCGGATAGATCGCCTCGCGTTCGGGCGTATCCCCCGCTTCCTCCAGCGGCAGGACATAATCGGGGTGAACGATCTGTAACTCCTGCCCGTACATTTCCAGCCGCCCCGACACACGGCGCGGCTCGCCCAACGGCAGCAACTTCTTCACCCAGCCCGAATTGCCACCGAAATAGACGAGGGACACATAATTGCCCTTGGCATCAGTCGCCTGCGCGCGGGTCGGCCCCCGGCCCGCGCTCGACCGGTACGACACAGCCGTCAGCGTAATCGCGATCGTCCGCCCGGCATCGACCATATCGAGCTCATCGCGCGCGATCCGGTCGATCCAACCGGTCGGCAGATGGAAGGCGACATCGACGACGCGGCCGAGCCCAAGCCGATCAAGCGGCTTGGCGAGCGCTGGCCCCACGCCTTTCAGCGCGGTGACTTCGGCAAAGAGTGGATTGAGGATTTCTGGCCGCATGACTATCTGGGCTGTCTTACCCCCAGCCGACGGCCCACGCAAAGGACCGTCGGCCAATCGTCGTTGGAAAGCCCATGGACCGCGCCACCCGCCTGAAACGCCTGCATTTCCGCGCGCACCACCGTGGCACCAAGGAGGCCGATTTGCTGATCGGCGGGTTCTTTGACGCGCACGGGACGGCCTGGTCGGAGGAGGAGATGGTGCTGTTCGAGGCACTTCTCGAGGAACAGGATGTCGATATCATGGCCTGGGCGATGGGGACCGATGTTGCGCCAGAGCGTTACGCGGGGTCGATATTGGCGGCGTTGAAGACGCTGAATTACGTGCCGACACTGAACTAACTCCCTCTCCCCTCCGGGGAGAGGGTGGGGTGAGGGGCCGCTAAGCAGCGCAACGCCCGAAACCGCCCCTCACCCAACCCTCTCCCCATAGGGGAGAGGGCTATAGGACCATAAATGCCCAACCTCTCGACCATCCTCGCCGCCAAGGCGCCGCTCACCCTGGCAGGCGTCCCGACCGGCTTCCTCCCCTGGCTGTTGGCCGACCTCGCGCGCGCCGCGACCACCCGCGCCGTTTTCATCGCGGCAGACGAGGCGGAGATGCGCGCGATCGCCACCGCCGCCCACTATTTCGCGCCCGAGCTCGAGACGATCAGCTTTCCCGCCTGGGACTGTCTGCCCTATGATCGCGCCTCCCCCACATTGCGCGTGATGGCCGAGCGGGTGGCGGCGCTCCATCGGCTGCAACAGCCGCGCAAAGGGCCGCAGCTGCTCGTCACCACCGCCAATGCCGCCGCGCAGCGCACGCTGACGCCGTTCCGCGTTCGGCAACTGGTCGCCACCCTCAAGCCCGGCGAGCGCATCGGCCGCGACAAGCTGGCGGGGCTCTTGCAGGCCAACGGCTATCAGCGCGTCGAGACCGTTACTGATTCGGGCGAGTTCGCGGTGCGCGGCGGGCTAGTCGATCTATTCCCGAGCGGCGAGGAGCATGGTCTGCGCCTCGATTTCTTCGGCGACGAGATCGAGAGCGTCCGCACCTTCGACCCTGCCGATCAGCGCACGACGGGCCGGGTCGAGGGCTTCACCCTCCTCCCCGCCTCCGAAGCGCTGCTCGATGAAGAGAGCGTCAAGCGCTTCCGCAGCCGCTACCGCGAACGCTTCGGCGCGAACGCGACTGGCGATCCGCTCTATCAAGCGATTTCCGAAAGCCGCCGCCTCTCTGGCATGGAGCATTGGCTACCGCTGTTCGAAGAGAAATTGACGACGCTGTTCGATCATCTCGGAGACGGCGCGATCGTGGTGCGCGATTCGGGCGTGGCGGCGGCGGCTGAATCACGGTTCGAAGCAGTGACCGACTATCATGCCAACCGCGTGCGGGCGCAATCGAGCGATCCGGGCAGCTACCGCCCGCTGCCGCCTGAAATGCTCTATCTAAAGGCCGATGAATGGGCGGAGCGGCTTCAGCAGTCGGTCGCGCACCTGGTCACGCAATTCCATGAGCCCGACAGCGCGAGCGTGATCGATTTCAACGTCGATGGCGCGAAGGATTTCGGAGCCGAGCGAGCCTCTGGCGCGAATGTCTATGAGGCGGTCGTCGCGCACATCGCCAAGCTGCGCAAAGATGGGCGCAAGCCCGTGCTCGCCAGCTATTCGGTCGGCGCGCGCGAGCGGTTGAGCGGGCTCCTTGCCGATCACGGGCTGAAGGGCGCCAAGACGGCAGAAAGCTGGCAGGAAGCGCTCGGCGTCGCTGACAAGAGCGTCGCGCTGATCGTCCTGCCGCTCGACCACGGCTTTGCCGCCCCTAGCGTCTCGGTACTGACCGAGCAGGATATGCTCGGCGACCGGCTGGTGCGGCGCGCCAAGCGCCGGAAATCAGCCGATGCCTTCCTCGCCGAACTGGCGACACTCTCTCCCGGCGATCTTGTCGTCCATGTCGATCACGGCATTGGCCGCTATACCGGGCTGACATCGATCCCGGTCGGCAACAGCCCGCATGATTGCGTCGCGCTGGAATATGCTGGTGGCGACAAGCTTTATGTGCCGGTCGAGAATATCGACGTGCTCAGCCGCTACGGCAGCGACGACGCCGCCACACTTGACAGGCTCGGCGGTGAGGCGTGGCAGCGGCGCAAGAGCCGGATGAAGGAGCGCATCCGCGAGATTGCGGGTGAACTGATCGCCATCGCTGCCGAGCGCGCTTTGCGCCCCGCCGATATCGCCGAGCCCGATGCGAGCGGCTATCCGAGCTTCGTCGATCGCTTCCCGTACGAGGAAACCGACGATCAGGACCGCGCGATCAGCGAAGTGCTTGAGGATCTGGCGGCTGGCAAGCCGATGGACCGGCTGATCGTCGGCGATGTCGGCTTCGGCAAGACCGAGATCGCGCTGCGCGGGGCGTTCGTGGCGGCAATGGCCGGGCTGCAAGTCGCTGTCGTTTGCCCCACCACCCTCCTAGCCCGCCAGCATTTCAACAATTTCGTCGCCCGGTTTGAAGGCTTCCCGCTCAAGATCGGCCGCCTCTCCCGCCTCGTTACCGCCGCCGAAGCCAAGGCGACGCGCGAGGGGCTGGAGGACGGCACGATCGACATCGTCATCGGCACCCATGCCATCCTTGCCAAGAGCGTCGGCTTCAAACGGCTGGGGCTCGTGGTGGTCGATGAGGAGCAGCGCTTCGGCGTCACTCACAAGGAGCGGCTGAAGGCACTCAAGACCGACGTTCATGTCCTCACCCTCACCGCCACGCCGATCCCGCGCACGCTGCAAATGGCGATGAGCGGCTTGCGCGAATTGTCGGTGATCCAGACTCCACCGGTCGATCGGCTCGCAGTGCGCACCTATGTGATGCCGTGGGACCCGGTTGTCCTGCGTGAGGCGTTGCTGCGCGAACATTACCGCGGCGGGCAGAGCTTCTTCGTCACCCCACGCATCGCCGACCTGCCCGATATCGAGGAATTCCTGACCAAGGAGGTCCCCGAGATCCGCTATGTCGTCGCGCACGGCCAAATGTCCCCGACCGAGGTCGAGGAACGAATGAGCGCCTTTTACGACAAGAAGTTCGAGGTGCTAGTCTCCACCACCATCGTCGAGTCCGGGCTCGACATCCCAAGCGCCAACACAATGATCATCCATCGCGCTGATCGCTTTGGCCTTGCCCAGCTCTATCAGCTGCGCGGGCGGGTCGGCCGCGCCAAGACGCGCGCCTATGCGTATCTGACAACGCCTGCTGACCGGATCGTCACCGAAACCGCCGAGAAGCGCTTGAAAGTGCTGTCGGATCTCGAAAATCTTGGGGCGGGTTTCCAGCTGGCGAGCCATGATCTCGACATTCGCGGCGCGGGCAATTTGCTCGGCGACGAACAGTCCGGCCATATCCGCGAAGTCGGCTATGAACTCTATCAGTCGATGCTCGAAGAGGCGATCATGGACGCGCGCGCGGGTGGCCTGGCCAAGCGCCCGCGCGATTTCTCACCCCAGATCACGATCGACGCGCCAATCCTGATCCCCGACGACTATGTGCCCGATCTTGATCTGCGCATGGGCCTCTACCGCCGCCTCAACGACCTCGACGAGCCGCAGGCGATCGAGGCATTCGCAGCCGAACTGATCGATCGCTTCGGCAAGCTGCCCGACGCGACCGAAAACCTCATCCGCCTGATCGAGATCAAGCTCCACGCCAAGAACGCCGGAGTCGCCAAGATCGATGTCGGCCCGCGCGGCGCCCTGGTGTCGTTCCATGATGACAAGCCGCCCAATATCCCGGGCCTGCTCGCCTATGTCGAACGCGTCGGCGCAATTGCAAAGCTGCGCCCAGACAGCAAGCTGGTGCTGACTCGCGCCTGGGGCGATCCCAAGGCGCGGCTCAACGGTGCCTTGCAGCTGGCGCGAGGGCTAGCGAAGGCGGCGGGATAGGGGTGTAGTTTCGTCTGCAATAGGATATACCCTAAGCACCTCACCGGCTTTTTGGGGAAAGTGAATTGGTGTGCTCGAATTGACCATCGGTGATCGATGGGCCCTTTTGGCCGAAACGCTACGGCAGATGATGCAAGCAAAGAGCATTGCTGAAGCGGTTGAAATCGTTCGGCCTGTCGCCCGCTCGATCGCGCAATCGGATGGCATCACCATCGTCAAAAGGATTGGCCAGGAAACCGATTATCTCGCCGAGGATACGATCGAACCGCTCTGGGCGGGGCTGCAATTCCCGATCGACAAATGTCTCGCCGGCCGGGCGATGGTCGAAGAACAGACCATTTTGGTACCTGACATCACCCAGGTCGAAAATATTCCCCTGAACGTTTACTTGGCCACCTTCATTCGCAGCCTCGTCGCCGTTCCAATTGGCGATGGACGACCGGCATATGCGATCTGCGCCTATTGGAAAGAGGCCGCGCCAATCGAAGAGGAAACACTTGCGCTGATGGAAGCGCTCGGTCGCGGCATGGGCGCTGCTTTTGCGATCATCGATGTGCTTGGTCTCGCACATGGGCAGCCGGGCGGTGCACACGCTGCCTGAAGCGGTAGCGCCTTAAGAACTGTGATCTGCAATGATGCGCCAATCGCCGCCCTCACGGCGGAAAATCAGCGTGGTCGTGCCGCTTTGGGTCTTTCCGTCGTCATAGGTCAGCAGGTAGCGGGCGATGTAGAGCACATGGGTTGGGTCAAGCAGGCGGAAATCCAGCGTCGTAAAGGTCAGCGTGCCGCGCTTGGCAGCATTGTCGAAATCATAGCGAGTTTTGTAGCGCGCCGTCATCGCTGCCTTGCCGCGGAGCACTCCCTCTTTGGTAACGAAGCTGGTTGCCGGATCGTCTGAATAGACGCGCATGAACCGTTCGACATCGCCGGCATTCCACCCGGCGGCGCTATCAGTCATCGCCTTCTCGACTGCCACCTGCTCGGGCGCTTGCGCGATGGCCGGAGCCGCAAGCGCAATCGCGGCGATGGCGAAGAAAACGGGGCTGCGCATCGTCATTCTCCTTGTATTGCCACCAGCGCCTCAAGCGCCGCCACATCAAGCGGCTCTGCGCACAGGAACCCCTGATAATATTGGCAGCCTTCCTTGGCGAGCAGGTCCAGCTGTTCCTCGGTCTCCACCCCTTCGGCAATCACCGCCAGACCGAGCGAGCGCGCCATGTCGATCACGCCGCGCACCACGATCCGGTCGCGGGTCGATCCGGCAATGTCCTGCGCCAGCTTCTTGTCAATCTTGAGATAATCGAGCGGTAGCGCCTTTAGATAGGCTAGGCTCGAATAGCCCGTCCCAAAATCATCAATCGCGACCCGGCAGCCAGCACTGCGCAGCGAAGCGAGCAGCATCGCGGCGATGCCCAAATCCTCAATCAGCCCGCTTTCGGTGATTTCCACCGTCAGGCGGCTGCGCGGAAAACCGCTGCTATCGACCCGATCGAGAAAAATATCAGCAAAGCCCGGCCGGGCGATATCGGCCGCCGTCAGGTTGAGCGACAAGCGGAGGCGCGACAGATTTTTCGGCCAGCCTGCGGCACGCGCAAGCACGATCCGCTGGATATGATCCGACAGACCAATGACCAGATCGGCGCGATCGGCGGCGGCGAACAAGGTCTCCGCGCCCAATGCACCCATCACCGGATGGTCCCAGCGCGCCAACGCCTCCACGCCAGTAATGTCGCCGGTCGCAATCGCCACCTGGGGCTGGAACACAATGTCGATTTCGCCCTGGTCCATCGCCCGCCGAAGATCGACCGCAAGCATATCGATTGGCGCGCCTTCCTGGCCCTCACGACGCGCTGTCTGGATCGTCAGACTGTCAGACGCCTTGGCCTCGGCCAGTGCCTCGCTTGCGCGGCGCAGCAACATGCCAGTGGTGTCGCCCTCCTCTGCCGGGGCAATCCCGATCCGGCAGCCCAATACCGCCACCGCGCCACCCGTGACGAAGGGGCGGGACAGCGCCTCCGCAATCCGGCCAGCGACGAGTTCAACCCGCGCTGGGCTATCAGCTGCCGCGACCAGAAATTCAGATCCCCCCAGCCGCGCGACAATGGCAGCGCGACCCAGCAGTTCAGCGGCAATTTCGTCGATTCGCTTTTGGGCAGTGCGCAGCAGCGCATCGCCCGCGCTGCGGCCATAGGCGCTGTTGACGATGTCGAACCGGTTGAGCGCGATCAGCATCACTTGGACCGGCGGATCGCTAGGATCGGCAAGCTTGCGGTCGAGCCAGCGCCGCGCACTCGCTGCATCGCGCACCCCCGATAACGCCTCACGCAGCACATTGGCGGGATCGGGGATCGACGTGAGCCGTTCGATCACGGCGTCGATATGGCCAGTTTCGGGATCGATTGTGAGGTGCTGAACCATCCGGCCCAGCCCGGCAATATCATGGGCAAAAGCGGTGGTAGCACCGGTTTCCAGCAGCCGCCGCAGCGCGCGGAGTGCGATTGGTCGGTCGGCCGGCGCAAGCTGCCTCAACAGGCCAAGGGCAGAAGGGCTTTCGCCCGCAACGAGCAGATCAGCGAAAGCTGGGGTCAGCAACACAGCCCGTTCTTGCCGGTCAAAACGCCAGCCCAACGGTTCGGTCGATCCTATTTTGGGGTGCCAATCGCCCGCCATCCGTTCCGCATGCCGGGCGGCAAAGCGCAGGGTTTGAATAAATTCATGCTCGCTATGCGGGCTGGACAGAAAATGAGTGGCGCCAGCATCATATAAAGTGCCGATTTCCCCAACATCGCCGCGCGAGACCAGCACAAGCAACGCCCCACCATTGGCGGCAATCACATCGCCCAGTGCCGCCACGGCCGCCAGCCCATCCCCCAGCGCCCCGCGCGCATCAATCACCGCGACCTGCGCCCCGCTCGCCAGATAGCGCCGTTCCGCGCCATCGGCGCGACGCGCGGCGATCACTTGCCAGCCGCCACGCGTGGCCAGCGCTGCCAATTCGTCACGCTGGCGGAACGACAAGACAAAAAGGGCGGATGCCGCTGCCGGTCGCTGGCAGGTTTCTGGATCATTGGCGGCCACGGGGCTGGTCATGCGATCAAGCCTAGCCCGCGCTGGTGACTTCGCCAATCCGCAAACGGCGCGCCGCTGCACTGCCAACACGGTTGAGGGTTGTTTGCATCGGCGTGAAGGCTTAGCTCGTGACCCATGTCTTGCGCCTCCCCTCTTATCGACAGCTTTGGTCGCACGATCAGCTATCTGCGGATATCGGTAACGGATCGCTGCGATCTGCGCTGCCGTTATTGCATGGCAGAGGAAATGACCTTTCTGCCCAAGGCCAAATTGCTGAGTCTGGAAGAAATCGCCATCATCGCCGAGCGATTCATCGCGCGGGGCGTGACCAAGATCAGGCTCAGCGGCGGCGAACCATTGGTGCGGCGCGATGTGGTCGAATTAACGCGGCGGCTGGGTCGGCATGTGGGTGCGACCACGGGTCCGCGGCTGGACGAGCTGACGATGACCACCAACGGCACCCGGCTGCGCGAGCATGCGGCCGATCTCGCGGCGGCCGGTATCCACAGGATCAATGTCAGCCTAGATAGCCGCGATCCCGACATCTTCCGCCACATCACCCGCCATGGCGATGTCGCGCAGGTGCTGGACGGCATTTCAGCGGCGAAACAAGCCGGGTTGGCAATCAAGATCAACATGGTGGCGCTGAATGGCCTTAATGAGAACGAGATCGCGCCGATGCTTTCCTGGTGTGGGGCAGAAGGCTTTGATCTGTCGTTGATCGAAACCATGCCACTAGGCGCCATCGACGAAGACCGCGCGGACCGCTTCCTGCCACTGACCAAAGTGTTCGACGATCTCTCGACCAAATTTGATCTCACCCGCGACGATCATCGCAGCGGCGGGCCCGCGCGCTATTGGCGGGTCGGCGGCAGCGACGCGCGCCTTGGCCTGATTTCGCCCTTGACCAATAATTTCTGCGATGGCTGCAACCGCGTGCGGCTGACGACCGAGGGAAAGCTGTACATGTGTCTCGGCCAAAATGATCAGGTTGACCTGAAGGCTGTGCTTCAGACGGAAGGCGTTGCCGGATTAGATGCAGCTCTTGATGAAGCGATGCGCCTCAAACCAGCGCGGCATGATTTTCAGATTGAGCGCGGTGCCGCCCCGGCGGTTGCCCGTCATATGAGCGTGACCGGCGGATGAGCCGCTATGAACGGCGGGCGCTGGTCGTCTCGCCAACCGCCCAAGCGCAGGCCGCCGCGCATGAGCTTCGCCATAATTATGATTGGGTCCCGATCAATCAGGCCGACATGATCATCGCACTCGGCGGTGATGGCTTCATGCTCCAGGCGCTGCACAGCCAACTGGAAAGCGCGCGCGACCCGCTCCCCGTATTCGGCATGAATCTGGGCACGATCGGTTTTTTGATGAACGAATGGCGGCTGGAGGGGCTCGACGGGCGACTGGACCGCTGCAAGGCGTTCAAAGTGACGCCGCTGCGGATGGTGGCGGAGACGATTGCGGGTGAACGCCATTCGGTGCCAGCAATCAACGAAGTGTCGCTGCTGCGCGAAACGCGGGAGACCGCCAAGATTGAAGTGACCGTCAATGATCGCATCGTCATCCCGGAATTGGTCTGCGACGGCATCCTGGCCGCCACGCCTGCGGGATCGACTGCCTATAACTTCTCCGCGCAAGGGCCGATTCTACCGCTTGGCTCGGCGCTGACCGCGCTGACGCCGATCAGCGCGTTTCGCCCGCGGCGGTGGCGCGGGGCGATTTTGCCCGACAAGGCGCGGATCTCGCTGCGCGTGCTGGAACCTGCCAAGCGCCCGGTCAGCGCCGTTGCCGACCAGCGTGAAATTCGTGATGTCGCCCGGGTCGATATCGCCATGGACCGCAGCCGCGAACTCACCTTGTTGTTCGATCCCGAACATGCGCTCGACGATCGCATCACGATGGAGCAATTCATCTCCTGAGTGGCACTCGCCCAGGGCATTGTCTGGGCATTGTCCGGGCAATCGCGCAAAACCCGCGAAACAGGGGTTGCATCCGCTGCCGACGGGTAATAGAGCCTCGCTTCGCTATTCCCTGATAGCTCAGCGGTAGAGTAGGTGACTGTTAATCACTTGGTCGTTGGTTCGAATCCAACTCAGGGAGCCACTTCTTTCCTCCGGACCGATCCGGGCGTTGCCAGCACGCCCCTACCCGCCCTAGGGTGACGGTCATGAGCCGATGCGATAATCGGCCACGGGGAGAAGAAATCATGCGCCACACTGCCGCCCTTTGCACCGCGTCATTATTCGCCGCCTTGCTGCTCGCTGGCTGCTCAACCGGACCCAAGACCGATGCACAGGGCTTTGTGGTCGATCCCGATTTTGAAAAAAAGCTGCAGGAGCAATTGCTTGATGCAAAGCCCGGCACGGTAGTGACCATCCCGGCGGGCAAATATGCCCTGACGCGCAGCCTGAGCGTCGCCGTGCCCGGCGTGACGATCAAGGGCGCGGGGATGGACAAATCGATTCTGTCCTTCGCGCGCCAGACATCGGGGGCGGAAGGTCTGCTGGTCACCGGGGATGATTTCACACTGGAAGACGTCGCGCTTGAAGACAGCAAGGGCGACGCGCTCAAAATCAATGGCACCAAAAACGCCGTCATGCGCCGCGTCCGGGCGGAATGGACCGGCGGCTCCAAAACCTCGAACGGCGCTTACGGCCTTTATCCGGTCCAGGTCACGAACGTGCTGATCGAGGACAGTGTGGTAAAGGGCGCGTCCGATGCCGGGATTTATGTCGGCCAATCGAGCAACATCATCGTCCGCAACAACCGCGCCGAGGGCAATGTTGCAGGCATCGAGATCGAAAACTCGACCGCTGCGGACGTCTATGGCAATGTCGTCACGGGCAATACCGGCGGCATCTTGGTGTTCAACATGCCCGATCTGCCCGTGCCCGGCAGCAGGACGCGGGTGTTCAAGAACCAGGTGGTCGCCAACAACCTCGCCAATTTCGCCACCAAGGGCACGGCCGTTGCGTCGGTACCGCCAGGATCAGGCGTGATCGTCAATTCAAACGACGATGTTGAGATTTTCGACAATGATTTGAAGGACAACCAGACCGCCAATGTGATCATTTCCAGCTTCTACTCGCTGGGCTTCGAGGCGACACGCGGGATTGCGGCGGCCTATGATCCCTTTCCGGAAAATGTTTATGTCACAGGCAACCGCATTTCAGGCGGCGGCACTGAGCCGGGCGCTAAATATGCGCCATTAAAAGCACTGGGCGGCGGCGCGCTGCCCGCGGTCCTTTGGGACGGCTTCGCCAACCCCAAGATCGCAAAGCCCGGCATTTGCGTGCAAAATGGCGATGCCAAGGTGCTGAATGTCGATGGGCCCAACAAATCCGCCAATCCGCATATCGACACGGGCCTCGATTGCGCACCGGCCACGCGGCTGCCCGAAATCACGCTTCCGGCCATGATGACCAAGGGCTGAGCGTTTCATGATCCGTGCCCTGGTTACCCTGATGATCGCGTTAGCGCTTGGCGCGTGCGCGAGCCATCCGGCGGCGATTACTTTTCATGCCAATGAGAATCCGGAGTCGCTGGCGGACTGGGGCTTATTCGACGTGAAAGACGGCCACATCGCGCCGCGCGCTGGCCTTGTCAGCTACGAACTCGCAACGCCGTTGTTCAGCGATTACGCCCAAAAATGGCGCGCGGTGTTCGTCCCCAAGGGGATGAGCGCGCACTATGATCCGGTGAAGACCTTCGACTTTCCGGTCGGCACGATCATCGCCAAGACTTTCTATTATGCCACTCCGGTTGGCACTGCGCCCGGCACAAGCGAACATGTGCTGAAGGTCACGCCCGCAGGCTATCAGCCAGGCGACAAGGGGCTCGACCTCAGCCATGCCCGAATGATCGAAACCCGGCTGCTGGTGAAGCGCGCGGACGGCTGGCAGGCGCTGCCCTATGTCTGGAACGCAGAGCAGACCGAGGCGACGCTCCAGCGCACGGGGGCTGAAATTCCGCTGGTTTTTGATGATGCTGGCAAATCTACCCGCTTCACCTACACCGTCCCCAATGTGAACCAATGCGCCGGCTGCCACGCCACCGACCGGACCAAGACGCTGATGCCGATTGGCCCCAAGGCACGCCATCTGAACCGCGATTTTCCAGGCATCGGTGGCGACATCAACCAACTCACACGGCTCACAAAGATCGGCTATCTCTCGGGCGCGCCCTCACCCGCTACCGCACCCCGCGATGCCCGCTTCACTGATCTAACGGCCAGTATCGACGCCCGCGCCCGCGCCTATCTCGATATCAACTGCGCGCATTGCCACAGCGCCACCGGCCCGGCCCGCGTTTCCGGCCTTTGGCTCGATTCACCGACAATCGACATGCGCAAGCTCGGCACGTGCAAACCGCCAATCGCCGCCGGCACGGGTACGGGCAACCGCGTTTACAGCATTGTCCCCGGCCATCCCGAGCAATCGATCATGGCCTATCGGCTGGAAAGCGATAATCCCGGCGAAATGATGCCCGAAAATGGCCGCAGCCTGACGCATGCCGAGGGCGTGGCGCTGATCAAGCAATGGATCGCCGGGTTGAAGGGCGGATGTGAGGCTGGAGCTTAGGACAGCGCCTTTTTCAACAGATCATTAACGACCCCCGGATTGGCCTTGCCGCCCATCGCCTTCATCGTCTGGCCGACGAAGAACCCGAATAACTTGTCCTTGCCGCCGCGATAATCGGCGACCTTGTCGGCATTGGCGGCCATTACCTCGGCAATCACCGCTTCGATTGCGCCGGTGTCGCTGGTCTGCTTGAGCCCGCGCTCTTCAACGATCACGCCGGCGCCCTGCCCGGTCTCCAGCATGATTTCGAACACCTGCTTGGCCAGGCTGCCCGACAAGGTGCCATCGGCGACCAGCCCCAGCAACTCTGCGGCCTGTGGCGGGGTTACCGGCGAATTGGCGATATCCTTTCCGAGCCGGTTGAGCGCGCCGAACAGTTCCGACGTCACCCAGTTCGCGCCCGCCACCGCTGGCGATCCCGCTTCGAGCAGCGCATCGAACCAGCGCGCGGCATCGACGTCCGCCGTCAGCACAGCGGCGGCATAAGGCGTAATCCCCAGTGCCTCATAGCGTTTGCGCTTGGCATCGGGCAGTTCGGGCAGGCTGGCGCGGCACTCGGCAAGGAAATCATCCTCCAGCACCAATGGCAGCAGGTCCGGATCGGGGAAATAGCGATAATCATGCGCGTCTTCCTTTGACCGCATCGACCGCGTCTCGTTGCGATCGGGATCATAGAGCCGCGTTTCCTGGACGATCCGCCCGCCATCTTCGAGCACCGCGATCTGGCGCTTCGCTTCCTGCTCGACCACCGCCATCACGAAGCGCACCGAGTTGACGTTCTTGGTCTCAGTGCGCGTGCCGAGCGTCGTATCGCCCACCTTGCGCACGCTGACATTCACGTCAGCGCGCATCGATCCCTGATCCATATTGCCGTCGCAAGACCCGACATAGCGCAGGATCGACCGCAGCTTCGATAGATACGCTCCCGCTTCCTGCGGGGAGGTCATGTCGGGTTTGGACACGATCTCCATCAGCGCGACGCCCGACCGGTTGAGGTCGACATAGCTGCGCGTCGGGTGCTGATCATGCATCAACTTACCCGCATCCTGCTCGACATGGATGCGCTCGACCCCGATCCGCTTGGTCGCGGCATCGGGGTTCTTGTCGTCAAGGCTGATCATGATCGCGCCCTCCCCCACGATCGGGTGGTAGAGCTGGCTGATCTGATAGCCCTGCGGCAGATCGGCGTAGAAGTAATTTTTCCGGTCGAACCGCGACCATTTGTTGATCTGCGCCTCGATCGCCATGCCGGTGCGCACCGCCTGGCGGATGCACTCGCGGTTGGGCACCGGGAGCATGCCAGGCATCGCGGCATCGACGAGGCTCACCTGCGTGTTGGGCTCGGCCCCGAAGGCGGTCGCCGCTCCCGAGAACAGCTTGGCGTTGGACGTCACCTGGGCATGGACTTCGAGGCCGACAACGACCTCCCAATCGCCGGTGGCGCCGGAGAGGGTGTACTGGGGGGATGCGTCAGCCATGATCAGTCTCGGGTGTGATAAGGGTGAGTTCGGGAAAATATTGGCGGTAACGACGCGGATCACGGGTGATCAAGGGTTGTCGCTCAGTCACTGCATGCGCACCGATCAGGAAGTCGGCAAGCAGTTTTTCGCGGGTGCCCCCCGCCCGACGATAAACCGCTTGTGCCAAGCCGGCGCGTAAGCCCGCCTCAACCGTCAGCGCTTGAGGTTCAATCTCGAAAACAGCGAGTTGCGTCATGATTTCGGCTTCCCCAGTACCGCGCGCGACCAGTTCACCCAGCACAATTGCACTGGTCGTCAGCCCGTCTGAGACCAATCGAGCCAATGTGCCAACCGACCACTCGAACCACTCACCATCCTCTTCACGCAGATCGACGATGATATTGGTATCCACCATCATGGCGGAAACGGATCGTCGCCGCGAATGTCGCGCATGATCTCATCCGTCGGTCGGCCTTCCCGCAGATGCGCGAACCGTCGCGACACTTCACGAACGCGGGTCTTGTAGGCTTCGATCTCGGCGGCGCGATCACGCACCGGACGGCGAATCACAGCCTCACCCGCATCATTCCAGTCGAATTCGACAGGTTCCCCGGGTTTCAAGCCAAGCGCGTCACGGACATCCTTCGGGATCGTGACCTGCCCCTTCACGGTTAGGTTGCTTTGCTTGCTCATAACTCAAGTATTACCATTTCAGGTAATACGCGTCTACCACCAAGCCCCCGGTCGCGCCGTAAACCCTGCCCGCTCTTCCAACGCCAGACATGCATTGAGCACGCCCTGCTCGTCCAGCGCACGGCCGATGATCTGCAACCCCAGAGGCAGCCCAGCCTTGTCGAGCCCGCCCGGCACGCTCATCGCGGGGAGGCCCGCGAGCGAGGACGGCACCGTGAAAACGTCGTTCAGATACATCGCGATCGGATCGGCGCTCTTCTCGCCCAATGCGAAGGCGGCACTTGGGGCGGTGGGGGTTAGCAGGTAATCGCACGCCTCGAACGCGCGATCGAAATCGCGGGCGATCAGCGTGCGGACCTTCGAAGCCTGTGTGAAGTACGCGTCGTAAAACCCAGCTGACAAAACATACGTACCGATCATGATCCGGCGCTTCACTTCATCGCCAAAGCCCGATGCGCGCGTCGCCGCATACATGTCCTGCAAGTTCGCGCCGTCGGGCAGGTCACGCAGGCCAAAGCGCACGCCGTCATAGCGCGCGAGGTTGGACGAGGCCTCCGCAGGCGCAATGATGTAATAGGCGGGCAGCGCATATTTGGTGTGCGGTAGCGACACCTCGACGATCTCGGCCCCCGCATCCTTCAACCAGTCGATGCCCTGCTGCCACAGTGCATCGATTTCGGGGGGCATATTATCGACGCGGTATTCCTTGGGGATGCCGATCCGCTTGCCCACCATGCTGGCATTAAGGCCAGCTTCCCATTTGGGCACTGGCAGGTTGAGCGAGGTCGAATCTTTCGGATCGAAGCCCGTCATATTCTCCAGCAGGATCGCGCAATCGCGCACGCTTCGCGCCATTGGCCCGGCCTGATCGAGCGACGAGGCGAACGCCACTACGCCCCAGCGCGAGCAGCGGCCATAGGTCGGCTTGATGCCCGAAATGCCGACAAAGGCGGCAGGCTGGCGGATCGAACCGCCGGTGTCGGTGCCGGTCGCACCCGGGCAGAGCCGCGCCGCGATAGCCGCTGACGAGCCACCCGACGAGCCGCCGGGCGCGAGCGGTGCATTGCCGCCGTCGCTGCGCCGCCACGGCGAGATGACATTGCCGAACGCGCTGGTTTCGTTCGACGATCCCATCGCGAACTGGTCCATGTTGAGTTTGCCGAGCATCCCCGCACCCGCCGCGAACAAATTGCCTGACACGGTGGACTCGTACTGCGGCGTAAAGCCTTCCAGGATCAGGCTGGCGGCGGTGGTCGGCACGCCTTTGGTGCAGAACAAATCCTTCATGCCGATCGGCACACCCGCCAGCGGCTTGAGGACTTCGCCCGCCGCGCGCGCGGCATCAGCTTCCTTGGCGGCAGCGATCGCATGATCAGGGGTTTCGACAAGGAAAGCGTTGAGGGGCTTGGCCTTGCTCACCTGAACGATGAACGCGTCGGCAACTTCGCGCGCCGAAAAACTGCCGCTGCGCACGCCATCACGAATGGCAGCAACGCCGAGATCGGTGAGGACGGTCATTATTCGATCACCTTCGGCACGGTGAAAAAGCCATGCTCCGCCTGGGGCGCGTTGGCGAGCACAGCGTCGCGGACATCGCCGTCCGTCACGACATCGTCGCGCAGCCGCAGGGTGTTGGCGATCACGGCGGTCATCGGCTCGACATCTTTCGTGTCGACCTCGCCGAGCTGCTCGATCCAGCCCATGATGTTTTCAAGCTCGGGCGCAATGCGCGCGGCTTCTTCCTCGGTGATCGCGATCCGGGCAAGGCTCGCAATCTTGCGGACGGTGGTGATGTCTACTGCCATGATGCCCTTGTGCTTGTCACAATATGTGACGGGCGGCTAGCATCGGACGCGCGCCTTGCGCAACCTATTCGAACGGTTCGCCGACGGGCTTGCCGTCGATATAGACTTGGCGGCGCGGAACCGGCCGGATTTCAAAGCCGCGCTTGGCAAGGGCATCTTTCAGCGCTTCATTATCTTCAGCGAGCCGAGCCGAGGATGGCGCAAAGCCGTTATCGCTCTTCCACTCTCCCTTGGCGTCGCGCCGCGTGACCTTCACATATGGCCGACATCGGTCACAGTCACTGATGACGAGTACTGCGGACGAGCCGCCGGGTTCGTACCAAAGCACGGCAGTGGCAGTGTCGTGGGCTCCAGCTTGGAAAGACAGCAGCAGCCCGTCCGGCAGTGGCACCTCGCGGGGCTGGACGCGGGTCCGCTTCGCAAGCGCGTCGGCGCCGTCCGCCATCGTTTCGATACTCGCCACATCCGAACGGTCGTTGGCCTTGATCGCGCCCCGGGCACGCTCGGCGGTGGTTGCGTTTGCGCTGCGGCTCAGCCGCGTGAGCGCGGCCCTGCCCGGCGCGCCAAAATCGAAGGCGAGTGCCGCCCAGTCGAACTTCTCAGGCTTGATTTTGCCCGATGTCAGCCTTGCAACCTGATCGGCCGTCGAAATCGCGTTGAAACTCAGGATCGGGGTGGCGAGGAACAGCGCCACCGCCGCCACTGCAAAACCGAGCAGCACATTGGCCGACCGTGCATAGGGCGCCCAATCGACCCGCCCGCGCGCCAGCGACACCAGATAGGCCAGGCCATAAGCACTCGCCAACACCACAAACGTCAGCGCCCAGAGCCGGTCGGGCGTAAAGCCATATTGATTGATTCGCAGTCCTGTCGCGATCGCCGCGATGATCACCAGCGGCAGCATCACCAGCGCGAGTATCATTGCCCCGAAGCGCAGCACCGGGTTCCGCGCTTCATCGTCGCCGCCATTGCCGATGACGGCATTGGCGAGAATCAGCGCCCCGATCACGCAGCTAAGCAGGATCGGCGTGGTCGATCGCGTCGCCTCCCACAGCGCGCCAAGCCCGGTAAAGGGGAGCGCGACAAGGAACAGCAACAAGCCTAGCCCTAGCACCGGCGCAAGCACGCCGAGTACTGCCGTCACCACCCGCTGCAACAGCCGCACGATCCGGTCGCGCTCGCGCAGCAACCCCACCGCGCCGCCAAAGGCTGCGCCAATCAGCAGCGCGATCACCCAGTCCTTCTGCAGCAGCTTGTCAAGGAAATCGATTCTAACCAGATTGAATAATGCCGCGAGCAGCCAGGCCATCGCAAACACAACGCCGACGAAAATCCAGCCAGCAAACCACAGAACAACATTGGTCCAGGCATGGCCGTGCAGATCGGCATAGGGGAAGTGCCACCGGCCCTCGTCGCGTGCGGTCTGAAAAATCGGGGCGGCGATGGCAATCGCCAGGAACAGGCTGGTCAGCCGCCAGTTCCAAAAATCGGGCGAGCCGCCCGGCGTCCCCTGCCAATAAACGATCAGCCCCGCCGCCAGACCAATCACGATTGTGAACGCAATCGCCCAGCCGAGTCGGACCTTTTCAGCGACGAACCCAAAGCCGACCGCCGCCGTACCGATGCCGATCGCCACCGCGACCCGATCAACCGGTGGGGCAGAACCCTGGCCAAGCAATTGCTGGATAGCCAGCGCAGCAGCGGCGCCAATGCCCGCCAGCAATAATGGCCGCACTGGCCATGCGCCACCTGCCGGGCCATCCTGCTCCGTGACAAAGGCATCCATGTCTGCAATTCCTTCTGGCACAGCCACCTTCTCCATAGCCGAAGCCGCGATTGCAGGCGACACATTCGTCGGGCACAGGAAACGCAGTTGCGATCGGCGGGCTTTTGCTGCACCGCACAATCATCCGGAGTATCTCGTTTGGCGCGCAAGTTTCTCTATCTGATGGCGGTCCTCATCGTCATGGTCATTGCTGGTCTTTTCGCGTTCAGGATGTTCGGCCCGCAGCTGATGCGGGTCGCCTTCGTGCCGTCGGCGCAGTTCGAGCGTCTGCCCGGCGTCAATTCGAGCGTCTATAAGAACGCGAACATGTGGCTGGCGCGCCCCGACAAGCCCGGCAATCCAGCGCTGTGGACACCGTCGGGCGAAAAGCCGGCCGCCAATCCGCAAGCCGTGATGTTCTTCATTCACCCGACCTCTTATCTTGACCGGACGAGCTGGAATGCCCCGCTTGGCGACAAAATCGCCAATGACAGGGCGGCGTTGTTCCTGCGCGGCCAGGCAAGCGCATTCAACGCCAGTGCCGCCATCTGGGCGCCGCGCTATCGCCAGGCGACCTTCGGGGCGTTCTTCACCGGCCTGGCGGAAGCGCAACAGGCGCTTGATCTCGCTTATGGTGATGTCAGCGCGGCATTCGACGAATTCCTGCGCGAAATCGGCCCCGATCGGCCCATCATTCTCGCGGGCCATAGCCAGGGCGCGCTCCACCTGATCCGGCTGCTGCGCGAACGGGTGGCGGGCAAGCCGATCGCCCGGCGGATCGTCGCTGCCTATGCCGTGGGCTGGCCAATCTCGCGCAACACCGATCTGCCCGTGCTCGGACTGCCCGAATGCAGCGCCGCCGATCAAACCGGCTGCATTCTGTCCTGGCAAAGCTTCGCAGAACCCGCCGATCCCAGCCTGATCCTCGATACGTACGATGCTTCGACCGGGCTGAACGGCGCGCCGCGCAAGGGCAGCGCGATGATCTGCACCAATCCGATTACCGGCACGCCGGGTGCGAGCGCGCCGGCAACCGCCAATCTCGGCACGTTGGTGCCATCAACCGACATGAAAACCGCCACGCTTGTCGCAGGCGGCCTTCCAGCGCGCTGCGACGGGCGCGGCTTTCTGCTAATCGGGCCGCCGCCTGCGCAAATTGGGCAATATGTGCTGCCCGGCAATAATTATCATGTGTTCGATTACAGCCTGTTCTGGGGTAATGTGCGGGCCGATGCCGCGCGGCGGCTGGCCGCGTTTGGCAAAAAGTGATCACCACCGCCGCCGCTGATTTTCGCGCTGTCCTTCCCCATGGCGGGCGACTGATCGGGCTTGATGTCGGCACCAAGACGGTCGGCACCGCGCTTGCCGATGCCGGGTGGAGCTTCGCCTCACCTGCCCTGCTGATCCGGCGCACCAAATTCACCGCCGACAAGGCCGCGATCGTCGCGCTGATCACGCAGCAATCAGTGGTTGGGATCGTCATCGGCCTGCCGCTCAATCTCGACGGCACGGATAGCCCGCGCACCCAATCTACGCGCGCCTTTGCGCGCAATATGGACGATCTGGGCCTGCCGATTTTGCTGTGGGACGAACGTTGGTCAACCCAGGCGGTCGAACGCCAGATGATCGCTGAGGATATCAGCCGCGCCAAACGCGCCGAACGAATCGACAAGATCGCCGCCAGCTACATCCTGCAAGGCGCGATCGATGCGCTAATGATGGGCTGAGATGAGGTCAGTCCGCGTTTGTCGATCAAGGTGAGCCGACAGGCCAGATCAGCCTCCCCACTGGCGACCATCCAGGCGTCTCCAGCTTCGACAATCCCGGTCGTGAAGACGATGTTGTCCAGATACATCAGAATCTTGATCGGATCAGTGAGCGTTGGCACAGGCTCAATCAGCGGCGCATTCCCGCCGGCAATCGTCCGCCAAGGTTCATCGCGATCAAGCAGCGACCAATAGGTGCGATAGATACCCACGCCCCCATCCGGCTCCACCCCATGCCACAGGCTCAGCCATCCAGCGGGCGTCAGGATCGGCGGGGCACCACCGCCGATGCGCACCGCGGTCGGCATCGCGACTGCCGGGCGGATACCGGGCTGCGCATGCGGCTTCCAGTGGCGCGCATCGGGCGAGGTGGCGAGGTTGATCGATGGCCCCGCGCACCACGGACTGTCCGGCGGATAGGTGAAATAGCCATCGCCCAGCGGCCGGGTCTGCGCCCAATATTGGCTGCCGATCAGCCCCTGGAAGATCAGCATGTCCTTGTTCTGGTGATCAAGCACGATCCCCTCAAGCTGCCAGTCAAGCGCATCGGCTGAGCTATAGAGGATGGTACATTGGCGTTCCGGGCTGACCGCGCAGGCAGTCATCAAATATTGATCGCCAACCCGAGCAATCCGCGCATCTTCAATACCATAGCATTGATAGGGCGCGATCGGCGCAATCGCGCGGTCATAATGCACCGCAACCACGGCATCGCCCTCCGCCGTCAATTCAACGGGTAAAAGCCAGGACAGGGAGGTAAGCCCGAACAATGGCCAGTCCTGGCCATAGCGCCTGAAATTGCGCGGATCGCTGGTGTCGACAGCATCAAGCGGCCAGGCATCGAGCCGATAACACTCATCTGCCCAGCGGATCGCATGGACATGGCCGTTCCAAATCGGCGTCCGGAGTGCCTCCGCCACCCGCACCATCAGCAGCAAATGGCCATTGGCCAGCCGCGCCAGCCCCGGGTTGAACGCGCCCAGCACATAGGTTTCGGCATCGACGCGACCCGAAAGCGGCGATCGTGACAGATCAACGTCATTCGGCGTGAAAACCAGTCTGTCGAGCAAAATCATCCGGTTTTCCTTTGCCGCCGACCCTTTGGCTGGCAAAGAACCAGACGGTTCACGCCACGACAGGTTCCCGCGCAACCCCCGCCAGCAGGCGGTCGATTGCCGCCGTCGCTTCAGGCTCATCCAGCGTCGGCGCATGGCCGACATCAGGCACCGTCACCAAGGCAGCATCGCCCAGCACCGCCGCCATCCGTTCCGCGACCGGCGCGGGCAAAATATCAGACAGGCCACCGCGAACGATCAGCACCGGGATTTCCGACAACCGATTAAGCGCTTGCCACATATCCGGCCCCGCCTCATTCCCCGGCAGCCGGAACGGTTCGGCGATCTTCATATCATAATCGAGCACAATCCGGCCCGACGCATTGAGTCGATAGAGCCGCTTGGCCATCGCCAGCCAATCGCCAATCTCATAATGCGGGTAGGCATCGGCATTGCTCTCAGCCACGGCACGTGCGGCGTGCATCCAGGTGGGCCAAGCGCTGGTCTTGCCAACATAGGAACGGATTCGCGACAAACCGATCGGATCAATCTCTGGCCCGACATCATTCAGCACCGCGCCAACGATCGTCTCGCGCGCGGCCCCCGCCAGCA
Organism: Sphingomonas sp. 28-62-20; assembly: GCF_002281505.1. NCBI lineage: Bacteria > Pseudomonadati > Pseudomonadota > Alphaproteobacteria > Sphingomonadales > Sphingomonadaceae > Sphingomonas > Sphingomonas sp. 28-62-20. The sequence continues at coordinate 156,754 of NZ_NCGH01000006.1, read as the reverse complement.
GCATCGTCACAATCCCGCCCAGCGATGTGCCGATTGCCAAATAGCGCGTACAGCCAAGCTCGCCGAGCAGCTTTTCGACATCCTGCACATAGACAAGCGGCACATAGCTCATCGGATCCTTGGCATAGCCGCTGTCGCCCCGCCCGCGGAAATCAACGACAACCACGCGCCATTCGGCCGAAAGCCGCTGCGCCAGCGTATCGAAATCGCGCGCGTTGCGGGTCAGGCCCGGCAGGCAGAGGATGGGTGGTCGCCCAGCAGCGGCGACGGGATCGCGTGGCGCATAATCGCGCGCGTGCAGCCGGATCCCATCGTTCGACCACCAATATCGATTTTCATATGCAGCCATGGTTGCGTCCTTGCGCGCCTAGCCTCCATATCGCCGGATGACCGCCAACCCGCAACCCGCCGCATTCCGCCCTGCCACCGCGATTCTGTCGCTGGGGGACAGTTTCTATGATTCTGTGACAGCAGCGCCGTTCCCGCAAACGATCCTGCGCTTTCGCAATGATCGGGCGGCCGCGACTGTCGGGCTCGATTCGCTGAGTGATGTGGCATGGGTCGCGCATTTCGGTCGGTTCGCGCCGCTGCCCGGCAGCCTGACGACGCCGCTGGCCTTGCGCTATCACGGCCACCAGTTTCGCAATTATAATCCCGAAATTGGCGATGGCCGTGGTTTCCTGTTTGCCCAGATGCGCGATGATCAGGGCCGACTGATGGACCTGGGCACCAAGGGATCGGGGCAGACCCCGTGGAGCCGTTTTGGTGACGGTAGATTGACGCTGAAAGGCGGCGTTCGCGAGATTTTGGCGACCGAGATGCTCGAAGCATTGGGCGTTTCGACTTCGCGCAGCTTTTCGCTGATCGAGACCGGTGAAGCGCTGGAGCGCAATGATGAACCCTCCCCCACGCGCGGCGCGGTCCTCGTCCGGCTCAACCACGGCCATATCCGCATCGGCACCTTCCAGCGGCTGGCCTATATGCGCGACGAAGACGGGATGCGGCGACTGACCGATTATGTGCTCGGCCATTATTTTGGCGATTTCAGCGAGGGCGACGACGGCCCGGTGCGCCTGCTTGATCATGTCGTGCGGCGCACAGCGCGGCTCGCGGGGCAGTTCATGGCGGCGGGCTTTGTCCACGGCGTGCTCAACAGCGACAACATCAACGTCACTGGCGAAAGCTTTGATTACGGGCCGTGGCGCTTCAATCCCAGCTGGGATCCCGATTTCACCGCCGCCTATTTCGATCATGCCGGTCTGTACGCCTTTGGCCGCCAGCCCGAGGCAATTTATTGGGATGTCATGCAATTGGCCGTGTCGCTGCGGCTGATTTCCCCGGCTGAACCCTTGATCGCGGTGCTCGATAGCTTCGGCGATCATTATCAACCCGCCGTGACGGGCGCCATCCTGTGGCGGCTGGGCGTGGTGCCGCGGTCCAGTGCCGATGATCGAGCGCTGATTCAGGCGATGGAACCCGCCTTGCGCGCAGCCGAAACGCCGCTTGATCGATTTTTCCAGGCCAGCTTCGGTGGCCAGATCCCCGACAGCTTCGGTCCCGGCTTTACCGAGGCAAGGGCTATAGCGGCGCATTACACGCCACGAAAACCCCGCGACCACGGCTATTGGCAAGAACAAGCCCCTTGTTCGATGCTGATCGATGAAGTCGAATCGATCTGGTCCGACATCGCAGAGCGCGATGACTGGGCAGCACTGCATGCCAAGGTCGTGAAAATCCGCGAATTCGGCGCCGCGCTTGCTGACTGAATGACGCCAGTTGGCATTCTCTATTAAAATCGGGCAAGAGCGCGCATCAATCGAGAAGAAAGACCCAATGGTTGGACAGGAAATCGTCTCCATCGAACCCGCAACCGGGGCCATTTTGTGGCGCCAGATGCCCGGTGACGCCGATACTGAAATAGCCATTGCGCGCGCCAGCTGGGCAGGCTGGGCAGCGCAACCGCTCGCCTGCCGGCTTGAAGTGCTGCGCCGCTTTGCCAATGTCGTGCGCGCCAAGGCAGAACCCTTTGCGGATTTGATCGCGCGCGAAACCGGCAAACCTTTGTGGGAGGCGCGAACCGAGGTCGATTCGGTGATCGCCAAGGTCAATATCTCGGCCACCGCCTATGCCGAGCGCAGCGCCCAGCGAAAAATCGAATCGCAAGGCGGCCGGCTCGCGGTTCGCCACAAGCCGCACGGCGTGCTGGCGGTGCTTGGCCCCTATAATTTCCCGGCCCATCTGCCCAACGGCCATATCATTCCCGCCTTGCTGGCCGGCAATGCCGTGGTGTTCAAGCCGTCGGAGAAGACCCCGGCGACGGGCGCGTTCCTGGTGGATTGCTTGCGCGAGGCGGGCGTCCCCGATGGCTGTATCCGGCTGCTGATCGGCGGCCCTGCAGAGGGCAAGGCATTGGCGGGGCATCCCGACATCGACGGGCTGTTATTTACGGGATCGGCCCGCACCGGCATCGCGCTTAACCGCGCCTTTGCTGATAAGCCCGAAAAAATCCTTGCGCTCGAAATGGGCGGCAACAACCCGATTTTGGTGTGGGATGCGCCTGATCTTGCCTCGGCAGCCGTGCTCATCGTCCAATCGGCCTTTACCAGCGCTGGCCAGCGCTGCACCGCCGCGCGGCGCCTGATCGTCGATGAACGGCTCCACCAGCCGCTAATGGCCGAACTGTCGAAACTGCTCGATCGGCTGATCGTTGGCGATCCGCATGCTGATCCACAGCCGTTCATGGGTCCGGTGATCGACAATGAAGCCGCCGATCTGCTGACCGAAAGCTTCGTGACGTTGATGTCGCGCGGGGGGCGACCGGTGCGGCACATGCAGCGCCCGATCGACGACCGCCCTTTCCTCACCCCCGGCGTGATCGACGTCACCGAGATGAACGATCGTCCCGATATCGAATTGTTCGGCCCGATTCTGCAAGTCGTCCGCACCGCCAGCTTTGAAGACGCCATCGTCGAAGCGAACAATACCCGTTACGGCCTCGCCGCCTCGCTCGTGAGCCAGGACCCGGCTCTGTACGATCAGTTCTGGGCCAATGCCCGCGCCGGAATCGTCAACTGGAACAAGCCGACCAATGGGGCGTCGTCGTCCGCGCCCTTCGGGGGCATCGGCTGGTCGGGCAACCACCGCCCGAGCGCCTATTATGCCGCCGATTATTGCGCCTATCCGGTCGTGTCCTCCGAAGCAGACCAGGCACGCGCAACGATTGGCATCGGGCTTAAGGACGCCTGAAAAGCTAGGCTACGTCGCCCCCAAGCAGCCCTGAGTTGCACCCAACACCCAGGGCGATCATTAGGCCAGTCATGATGACCGATTTCTCCACCTCTATCGGTAGCGTGCTGCTCGTCGGCGCCGGCCCGGGTGACCCAGGCCTGCTGACCGTCGCGGCGCGCGATGCGATCCTCGCGGCCGACCTGATCGTGCATGACGGGCTGGTTGATCAGCGCATTCTCGACCTCGCGCCTGCCACCTCGCGCGTTTCGGTCGCCAAGAGCCGCAGCCGACACACGATGCGCCAGGAAGCGATCAACGACCTGCTCGTTGCCGAGGCAAAGCGCGGCAAACGCGTGGTGCGGCTGAAGGGCGGCGATCCCTTCATCTTTGGGCGCGGCGGTGAAGAGGCCAATGCCTGCTTGGCCGCTGGTGTGCCCGTCCATGTCATCCCCGGCATTTCGGCGGCGATGGGGGCGGCCGCCGGTGCGCTGATGCCGCTCACGCACCGATCGGTATCAAGCGCGGTCACCTTTGTGGCGGGGCAGTGCCAGGGACTGTCCGAACAGAATTGGGCAGGCCTAGCCGGCAAGGGCCGCACCCTGGTGATCTATATGGGCGTCGCCACATCCGATCTGATCGCCGACAAGCTGATCGCTGAGGGAGTGGCCCCCGACATGCCTGTCGCCGTGCTCGAAAATGGCACCCGGCCTAATGCCCGTGCCGTGCGTACACTCCTCGCCGATCTCGGCGCGATGATCGCGCGCGAAGGCGTCAAGAGCCCGGCAGTGATCGTCGTCGGCGACGTTGCCGCGCGCGGTTCGGCATTCGACGCGCTCCAATCCCTTGCCATCGCAGCGGAGGCTATTTCGTGAAGATCTTGACCGGTAATGATCTATCTTCGGGCGATGTCGTCTGGTGGAGCGGCACCGGCTGGTCGCGCCATGTCGAGGACGCGGCCGATGTCGGCGAAGGCGGTGAGAGCATCGCCCGCGCTGAGGAAGGCGCGCGCCGCGTCAACGTGCCCTATGTGATCGATGCGGAAGCTACCCCCGATGGCCCCCGCCCTGCGCACATCAAGGATCGCGTCCGCGCGCTTGGCCCCACCGTCCGCCCCGATCTGACGCTAAAGCCCGCCGACCCATTAGCCGGCGAATGGGTGATATGATGGTCCCCCGCCTTCTGCTGGCAATTGCGATGGCGACCGCGGCGCCAGCGGCGCTGGCTGCCCCCTCTGCCGGACCAACAGCCCAAGCGACCAAAGCCCCGACGCTGCACGTCACTCACACATATTTACGCGCCGCCCCCGGCAAGCGCGCCGCGCTGATCGCCTATATCAAGCAAAACTGGTTCGCGATGGACCGCGCCGGGATCGATCAGGGGCTGTTCACGAGCTATGCGCTGCTGGAGCGGGCAGATGACAGCGACGCCGACTGGGATGTCATCGTCGCGGTCGGTTATCCGACGGCGCAAGGCCATGATGCGCCCGGCGTCGCTGATGCCTTCAAGGCCATCCGGGCCGCGCACCGCGAAATCAAGATCGACGGACTCGGCCTGGCTGAACTGGGCACAATCGTCCGCCACTATCCGCTCACCCTTGTTGATCAGGGCCGATAACCGACATGTATAAATATGACCATTTCGATCAGGCGATCGTCGATGCCCGCGTCGAGGAATTTCGCGATCAGGTAAGCCGTCGCCTCTCCGGCGCGATGAGCGAGGATCAGTTCAAGCCGCTCAGGCTCATGAACGGCCTCTACCTACAGCTCCATGCCTATATGCTGCGCGTCGCCATTCCATATGGCACGCTCGACAGCCGCCAGATGCGGATGCTCGGGCATATCGCGCGCAAATATGATCGCGGCTATGGCCATTTCACCACGCGGCAGAATCTCCAGTTCAACTGGATCAAGCTCGCCGACACGCCCGATATCCTCGCCGAGCTCGCGACCGTCGAGATGCATGCCATCCAGACCAGCGGCAACTGCATCCGCAACATCAGTTCGGACCAATATGCAGGCGCCGCCGCCGATGAAGTCACTGACCCGCGCCCCTGGGCCGAGCTGCTGCGGCAGTGGAGCACTTTCCACCCCGAATTCAGCTATCTCCCGCGCAAGTTCAAGATCGCGGTAATCGCAGCAGATGAGGATCGCGCGGCGATGCGGCTGCATGATATCGGCATCCAGCTACTTGAGCGTGACGGCGTGCTCGGTGCCAAGATTTTCGTGGGCGGCGGGATGGGCCGCACGCCGATGATCGGCCCGGAAATCAAGGATTTTATCACCGCCGAAGACCTGCTCAGCTATCTCGAGGCGTGCCTGCGCGTCTACAACCGCTACGGTCGGCGGGACAATATGTACAAGGCGCGGATTAAGATCCTGATCCATGAAATCGGCGCCGATTCCTATCGCCAGCAGGTCGAGGCGGAATTTGTCCAGGTGAAGGCGCTCGGCATCGATCCGCCCGCTGCTGAGCTTGCGCGGATCACCGCGATGTTCGCGCCGCCCGCGTTCGAGACCGATGCTGCCGACACCATCGACCGCAGCGATCCCGATTTCTCGGTCTGGCTCGACCAAAACGTCAAGCGCCATAAGGCACCCGGCTATGCCATCGTCAATATCAGCCTGAAGCCGATTGGTGGCATCCCCGGCGATGCCAGTGCCGAACAGATCGACCTGATGGCCGATCTCGCCGAGCGCTACGCGTTCGATGAACTGCGCGTCACTCATGCCCAGAACATCGTCCTGCCGCATGTCCGCAAGGCCGATCTCTACGCTGTGTGGGCCGCACTCAGCGACGCGGGTCTGGCAAGCGCCAATCTCGATCTGATCAGCGATATCATCGCCTGCCCCGGTCTCGATTATTGCAGCCTGGCCAATGCCCGGTCGATCCCGGTCGCGCAGAAAATCGCCCAGCGCTTCGGCGATCTCGGTCGCCAGCGCGACCTTGGGGAGTTGAAGCTCAAAATCTCGGGCTGCATCAACGCCTGCGGCCACCACCATGCCGGGCATATCGGCATCCTTGGCGTCGACAAAAAGGGCACCGAAAACTACCAGCTCTCGCTCGGTGGATCGGGCGCGGACGATGTCAGCATCGGCAAGATTACCGGCCCCGGCTTTGACGAGGACGGTGTGGTCGATGCGGTCGAAAAAGTCACCGACGTCTATCTCGCCACCCGCACCGAGGGCGAGCGTTTCCTCGACACCTATCGCCGCATTGGCATCGAGCCCTTCAAGGAGGCGATCTATGGGTGACACCGTTAGCATGCCGACGTCCGTCGGCGGATTGCTGCGTTTCCGGGACGATCCGGCGCATGACGAACCCGCGATCACCCTCGACAGCTTTGTCCAGGGCCAGTCCAACGCTACCGCCGTCCGCATCGAGGCGGGTGATGATGCGCGCGCACTGATCCCGCATCTCGGCCAGCTCGCGCTGATCGAGGTGAGCTTCCCGGCGTTCCGCGACGGGCGCGGTTATTCCGCCGGCCGGGTGCTCCGCGAGGCGGGCTATCCCGGCGAACTCCGCGCGGCGGGCGATGTGCTGGTCGACCAGATTCCGTTGATGCGTCGCTGCGGGTTTGACAGTTTCGCACCCCAGGCCCCTGTGGACGAAGCGGTGCTGAAGGCGTCACTCGAGCGCTATGACAACGCCTATCAGGCTGCTGCCGACAGCGTCGTGCCGGTTTGGAAGCTGCGGCATGGCTAAGACGCTCGCCCGCGCCGTCGATATGATCGACAGCGCGCCGCGCTTTACAGCGGCGGATGTGGCAGCGCTCAATGCGCGCTTCGCTGATGTCGATGCGCGGGAAATGCTGGCGGCGGTGCTGGCCGAAGGATTGATAGGCCGGGCAGCAATCGTTTCCTCGTTCGGCGCAGAATCGGCGGTGTTGCTGCATTTGGTCTCAAGCATCGATCCGTCCGTGCCGGTGCTCTTTCTTGAGACGGGCAAGCATTTCCCCGAAACACTCGCCTATCGCGACCAGCTCGCCAGCCAGCTCGGAATCACCGATCTGCGCAACTTGACGCCCGATGCCGACGCTATCGTCAAACGCGACGAAAGTGGCCTGCGCTGGTCTTTTGACCCGGATGGCTGTTGCGAAATCCGCAAGGTCAAGCCGCTCTCCGCCGCCCTTGCGGGGTTCGACACGACAATTACGGGGCGAAAAGGCTTCCAGTCGGCGACCCGCGCCAATCTCCACCGGTTCGAAATTGATACCAGCGACACGGCTGGACGCCTCAAGATCAATCCGCTCGCCAGCTGGTCAAAAGCCGATCTCGACGCCTATGTCGCCGCGCAGCATCTCCCGCCGCACCCATTGGTAGACGCAGGCTATCTCTCGATCGGCTGCGCGCCCTGCACCAGCAAGGTCCTACCCGGCGAGGACGCCCGCGCGGGTCGCTGGCGCGGTTGGGAAAAGGTAGAATGCGGCATCCACGTGCCCGAAAAGCCGGGCGAAGAGCCGAGCTTTTAGGCTGGTTTCCGGTCTAACAGGATTAGCTCCAAGCGCGCCTTTGTCTTCTGCCGTTCCGTAAGCGCAGAACGTGATGAAACATCGGCAACATTTGTCTCGGCGCCCGTGCGAATTAAGGACGCCGCTGGATAAGGGCGCTCCCTTGGTAAGGACAGCTTTCTTCGGCCCTTATCTGTTATTCAAAAATTTCATCGAAACACAAGATCCATAAAATACAGCCGGAATTATCTGATCTTCATAAAGTTAATCACCTTTAGGGCCAGTCGGGGTAGCAGTTTCAGCACACGCGCCACGCCCCTCCTCCTTTTGAATAATCGTTTCGCCATTACGGCCCGGCAGTTCAATAACATTTACACGCGAAAATAGATACGATCCTGTTTCTCGATTGATTGACCAAGATAGATCAGTATGCATTTGAACATTTTTTATTGTACCGAGCGTAATGGTATCCGATTTCTTATCAGTTTTGTTTATATAGGTTGACTCAATCGAGCAGTAACCGGTCTCACATATGTTAGCGCTCCATGACCTACCATCATTTTCTAATGTCGAGATATTATTCGGATGCTCTAATCTATATGTCGCAGAAGTAGATCTTCTTACAGACTCAACAGCATAATCACTCTTATATGTCCTGTATGTTGTTATCTGGTCAAAGTCACATTTCAGAATTATCAGATTCTCACCATATGCCGATGACGTAATCATCATAAATATCGCGGCTATCAGAACTACAGTCACTACCCCATAGACTGAATCTTTAAGTCGTTTGCCACCATCATTTCTAGAGCTCATCAAATTTAATGGGATGGCCGTCGCCATAATGGATGGATCTTGATTTTGATCGTGAGTCATCTTTTTACCGAAAATGCTCTGCAGATAATATGTATGTTTATTTGTCCACAGCTTATTTTTACAAACCACGACTCGAATATTTTATACGACATTTGTATTGTATCATTAATCAAATATCGTGAATAGTAAGCGATCATATTTGTACACTCAAGAATGAGGCGATGCCTTTTTAGTACAGATGTTATGATTGCTCTGATTTATGAATCTTCCGCCTTCACCCATCTTTGGGTCAGCGCGTAATGCTAATTTGCTGATTCTGCCGGTTGTCGCGATGCCGCATTCATCAGGCAGTCACGCTCGAGCCTGAACTGAATTGATTCCCCACAGATCGAGAAAGCTACCGCCAGCTATGAGGTGGCGGGCTGACTTTAAGAGGGATCGCGCGCCATGCCTTTGCAGGCCGAATACTATCCTGGCTTGCGCGCTGAGCGTGATTATCGCGCCGAACCGACACGCACTGCCTTGGCCCGTGATCAGGCGTTTCTAAAAGCCCAGAAGGCCGATTGGGAGCACGGCGGCAGTCATACAGGGGGTCGCAGACGCCGCGCGAGGAACCGAGTTTCTAACTCAATAGCTCGGCACCGGCCCCGCATAATCGCTGAACCGGGTAATCTCCGGCTCAAAGCGCAAGGTCACCTTGCCGGTCGCGCCGTGGCGCTGCTTGGCGATGATCAGTTCGGACAAGCCCGCCACTTCGGCATATTTCTGCGACCACTTCGCGTGCTTGTCCTCAACGTCAGCCGTGCTGCCCGCGCGGGGCACTTCGGGTTCGTGCATCGCGATGTAATAATCCTCGCGGTAAACGAACATCACGATATCGGCGTCCTGCTCGATCGATCCCGATTCGCGCAGATCCGATAGCTGCGGGCGTTTGTCCTCGCGCTGTTCGACCGCACGGCTGAGCTGCGAGAGCGCCATGACCGAGACGTTCAGATCCTTGGCCATCGTTTTGAGCCCACGGCTGATTTCCGAAATTTCCTGCACGCGATTATCGTTGGAGCCGCGCCCGCTGCCCTGCAGCAGCTGGAGATAATCAACCACCACCAGCCCGATTTGCTCATTCTGCCGCCGCTGCAGCCGCCGCATCCGCGTGTGCAGCGCACCGATCGACAGGCCGGCGGTGTCATCGATAAACAACGGCAGATGCTGCAATTCCATCGACGCCTGCACCAATCGGCTCATCTCGGCATTATTGATCTTGCCCATCCGCAGCCGTTCGGAACTGATCTGCGATTGTTCGGCCAGGATACGCGTTGCCAGCTGATCGGCCGACATTTCCAGGCTGAAAAACGCCACCTTGGTGCCAACCGAGCGATCGGGCGCAAGGCCGTCGGCCATGTCGCGCATCCAGCGTTGCGCGGCGTTGAAGGCGATATTGGTCGCCAGCGCGGTCTTGCCCATGCCGGGGCGCCCGGCCAGGATCATCAGATCGCTATGGTGCATGCCGCCCATCTTGGCGTTGACCGAATCGAGGCCCGTCGTGATGCCCGACAGATTGCCGCCTGCATTCAGCGCGCGCTCTGCCATTTTGACAGCGGCCTTGGCGGCATCACCAAAGCTTTTGACAGTGCTCTCGGCCCCGCCATCAGCGGCGACCTTGAACAGCTCCTCCTCGGCTTCCTCGATCTGCTTGCGCGGGTTGACCTCTTCCGACGTGTCCAGCGCGCGCTCTACCAGCTGGCGGCCGACCGAAACGAGCGTGCGCAGCATCGCCAGGTCATAGATTTGCTTGGCGAACTGGCGCGCGCCGATCAGCCCCGCGCCACTCCCCGTCAATTGCGCAAGATAGCTTGGCCCGCCCAGCGCACGCATCCCCTCATCCGCCTCAAACATCGGGCGCAGCGTAACCGGCGTCGCCAGGCTCTCGGTCTTGCGGAGCGTCTTGATCGCGGCAAAGATACGGCCATGGACGGGTTCATAAAAATGTTCGGGCTCAAGCCGGTCGGTTAGATCATCGGCGAGCCGGTTATCGATCATCATCGCCCCCAGCATCGCTGCCTCCGCCTCCACATTTTGGGGAAGCGACATGGGGACATTATGCCCGGAAGGAGGGATCATCGCGGTGGCCATTGCCCCTCTTCCCAGAGCATTGCCCGGGGCTCAACCCGTCCCGCGCGTAAATAGCGTGGATAAGTCCGCACCCACTGCGAAACACACCGTTGATCTTCCCCGTTGATTCCCGGCAAGCCAACCCCGATAGCAGTATCATGGCCGATCCCCGGATCATTGATGTCTCCCTCGACGAGCGCACCATCCTTTGGCGCAGCGCCGACATCGAGCAGGAAAGACGCATTGCGATCTTCGATCTGATCGAGGGCAATTATTTTGCGCCGGTGCGCGACTATCCGGATGGCTATGCGGGCCCGTTCAAAATTCAGCTGAGCGTGGAGGAAGGACGGCTGGCGATCTCAATCTCGCGTGAGGACGGATCGCTGCTTGAAACCTATGTCCTTGGGCTGGGTCGCTTTCGCCGCCCGATCAAGGATTATTTCGCGATTTGCGACAGCTATTATCAGGCAATCCGCGCCGCGACGCCACAACAGATCGAAACGATCGATATGGCGCGGCGCGGCATTCATAATGAGGCGGCCGAGCTACTGAAGGAGCGGCTGGTGGGCAAGATCGATATTGATTTCGATACCGCACGTCGCCTCTTCACGCTGATCTGCGTGCTGCATATCAAGGGTTGACGGCGTGCGCCAACGCCTTGTCCATCGCCGCGCCCGACAGCTTGTGGCGACCGCCATTGGCCTCATCCTGGCGGTGATTCTTGCCCTGGTGCTTGGCATTGGCTGGTCGCCATCGCCGCAATCCTATCGGTTTCAGGGCGTCGATGTCAGCGCGGCGAATGGCACGATCGAATGGCCGGTGCTGCGCGGCGGCGGCGTTTCCTTTGCTTATCTAACCGCTACGGTCGGTGCCGACGCGCGCGATCCAATGTTTGAAACAAATTGGCGGGAGGTTTATGCCGCCGGGCTCAGGCGCGGGCCGCTGCATGTCTATTCGCTGTGTCGGCTCGCGGCCGACCAGGCCAATAACTTCAATACCACGGTGCCAAACACAGCAGACTCGCTGCCGCCGGCCATTTGGGTGGATTTCGAGGACGGTTGCGCCGCGCGTCCCGACCGGGCCGTCGTGATCGGTGAGCTCGAACGGCTGCTGTCGACGATCGAATCGCATATGCGCAAACCCGCGTTGATCAAAATATCCCGCCGGTTTGAAAGCGCCTATCGGGTTACCGCCGCGATTCCTCGGCCGATCTGGGCAGTGCAGGCCTATTTCCCGCCCGACTATACCGCCCGATCCTGGCGGATGTGGCAAGCCAATGCCATGCGCCGAATCGATGGCGCACCCACTCTAGTCCACTGGAATGTCGTCGCCCCATGACCGATACCGAAACCGGCACCCGATTAATCGCTGCCGCCCGCGTCGCTGCGCGCCACGCCCATGCCCCCTATTCGCGTTTCGGGGTTGGGGCAGCTGTGCTGCTGACCGATGGGTCAATCGTCACCGCCGCCAACTTCGAAAATGCCAGCTATGGCCTCTCGCTCTGTGCCGAAACGGTCGCTCTGGCGACGACGAGCGCGGCGGGGCGGCTGGCGGATGTCATAGCGATTGGCGTGATCGGTGGCGCAATGGATGCTGAAGGAATCGCGCGTGGTGTTGCTCCGGTGGGGCCCTGTGGTCGCTGTCGCCAGGTGATCAACGAAGCGGCACAGATCGGGAAGCGCGACATCGTCGTGTGGTGCGGTGCTGCAGAGGGCGATGCCATGACTCGCTATCTTCTGTCAGAACTCCTCCCCCACGCCTTTGGGCCAGCCGATCTGGGTATTGGTTAAGCACTTGCCGGCCAGGGTAACCGCTCGGCCTGCTGCGCGCCCTTTGGCAGCGCCAGTGGTATTGGCTGTGGCTTCCCCCTTGCTCCCGCCGCGCTAAGCCGCGAAAGCTGCGCTCTCATTGAGCCGGGAGGATAACCAGATGTCCGTCATGTCCGATCGCTGGATTCGCGAACAATCCCTATCCACCGGCATGATCGAGCCCTTTGTCGAACAGCAGCGGCGCGATGGCTGCATCTCTTATGGCCTGTCGTCCTATGGCTATGATGCGCGGGTCGCCGATGAGTTCAAGATCTTCACCAATGTCGATTCGGCAATCGTCGACCCGAAGAACTTCGACGCCAACAGCTTTGTCGATCGCAAGACCGATTGCTGCGTCATCCCGCCCAACAGCTTCGCGCTAGCGCGGACCGTGGAATATTTCCGCGTGCCCCGTGACGTGTTGGTGATCTGCCTGGGTAAATCAACCTATGCGCGCTGTGGGATCATCGTGAACGTTACCCCGCTCGAACCAGGCTGGGAGGGGCATGTGACGCTGGAGTTTTCGAATACCACCCCACTCCCGGCACGAATCTATGCCAATGAGGGGGCCTGCCAGTTCCTGTTCCTGCAGGGTAATGAGCCCTGCGAAGTCAGCTATGCTGATCGTGCCGGGAAATATATGGGGCAACGCGGCGTCACCCTGCCCAAGCTCTGACTCGATGGGTAATAGCTATAGGTGACCGGCCGCCAGCAGCTTGATCATCCCTGCAAACAGAAGCGCCGACGCATGGAGCGCCGGCGCCTTGAGCACAGCGGTACCAGCCGCCGGCAAGAGCGATGTGCTGATTAGCGCACCGAAACCTGGGTAGTGCCCAGCCGCTGCAACCCGCGACGAGCGATGTCGTGCGCCGATGCCGTCCGATTTTGCGCGAGCACCAGGCTCTGGTCGGCATGATCGAGCACTTCGTTATAGAGCGAGCGCGCCTGACTAATCCGGCCGGTTTGCGCGTAAATCACCGCGAGGTTCAGCATCAAATCGGCGTCATCGGGGAATTCATTGCGTTGCTTTTTCACCATCTTCTCAGCTGCAGCAAAGTCCCCATTCATGATCTGGCTGTAGCCGCTATGGTCTTCAATGGTTGTCGTTTGGGCATAGGCCGGCATGGCCATCAGCCCCGTGACAATCAGCGCGCTGAAAAATATGCGCATCGTTCCTTCTCCTTGCCTTACTCCCCACCATGGAAAGTTTCACTTTTGTGACATTAACGTGTCACTTTAGTGAAATATGTGCAAGAACAATAAATAATCTCATTGTTTCAACATGTTATACCGCATCAGTGCGCCCACATGTCGCCAAACGGCCCAGCCCGAAAACAAAAAAGGCGGCCCAAAAAGGCCGCCTTTGAAGACTCAACGATGCTGAAAAAAATCAGAAATCGTTACGGTATTGCTCATTGCCGATGAAGCCGAGCTTGGTCACGCCGGACCGCTTGATCACCGCTAACACACGATCGACCGTTTCATAACGAGCAACAGCATCGGGCTGAAAGTGCAATTCGGGCTCCGGATCAAGCTGCGTGGTTTGATCAAGATATTGACGCAACGTGATATCATCGACGGGTGCACCGTTCCAAGAAACCACGCCGGCTGCATCGATCGAAATCTTGTTCTTATCGGGTTCGATCGGTTGTTGCACCGCATTGGGGTCGTTCTGCGGAAGATCGACCTTAACGGCATGCGTCTGGATCGGGATGGTGATGATGAACATGATGAGGAGCACGAGCAAGACGTCGATCAACGGCGTCATGTTCATGTCCATCATCGGCTCGCCGTCTTCGGTGCCGCCGCTCATTGCCATGTCGAATTACTCCTGACTTTCCGGGGCGCCATTACTGGCGAACCACGCCGCCGCCCGCAGGCGGCTCTGAAATGAAGCCCACTTTCGCGAAGCCGGCCTGTTGCATCTGGAAGATCGCGCCGCCGACACATTTATAAGGCGTGTCTACGTCACCGCGGATGTGCGCTTCCGGCAATTCCACGTCGGGGGCGTTGGGGCCACCCTGACGCGCAATCTCAAGCTTCAGCTTCGCCACTGCCTTATCAAGCAGCTCTTCACTGGTGACCTTAGTCCGGTTCCAATAGATTTCACAGCCATCGTTGCCATCACCCCGGATCGAGAGCGAGACATTCTCTGGCTTTGTCGTCGTTGGATCGAACCGCACGTCGGGCAGCTTGAGCTTGATATTCTGAACCACGACCGGAACCGCGATCAGAAAAATAATCAGCAGCACCAACATCACGTCCACCAAAGGGGTGGTGTTGATATCCGACATGGGTTTGTTGGTGCTATCGCCACCAATGCTAATCGCCATTGCGAACTATCCTATCTGCAATCGTCTTGCCGCACGATCATCTCGTGCGGCGGCGCACCGGGGGCATACAGCTGCGCGCATGCCCCCGGTCCGTCATTCTGTTCAGGCGGTCTTGGCAGGCGCTGCCTTGGCGTTGGCCATCATCGGGCGAACCGCACCGTTAGACGCCAGGTAACCAAGCACATCGTTCGAAAAGGCCGACAGGTCTTCTGCGATCGACTTGTTGCGACGCTGCAGCCAGTTATAGGCAAGCACTGCAGGAACCGCGACGACCAGACCAAGTGCGGTCATGATCAGTGCTTCGCCGACCGGGCCAGCAACGGCGTCGATCGATGCCTGACCCGACGCGCCGATCTTGATGAGCGCGCGATAGATGCCGACCACGGTGCCGAACAGACCGACGAACGGCGACACCGAACCAACCGTAGCGAGGAAGGCGAGACCGCCACCCAGCTTCGAGTTGATCGCAGCTTCCGAGCGCGCGAGCGAGCCGTGCAGCCAGTCATGCGCTTCAACCGGATCGGTCAGCTTGGTGTGCTGGTCCTGCGCCATCAGGCCGTCATCGACGATCTGCCTGTAGGCAGAATTCTTCTCCAACTTCGCCGCCGCTTCCTTCAGGTTGTTGCTGTTCCAGAAGGCCGCGCGAACGCGCTTGGCCTGGCCCATGATCTTCTGCTGTTCGAACAGCTTGGTGAACATGATGTAAAAGGTGCCAACAGACATGACGACCAGAATGCCGAACACGGTCTGCGCGATGATGCCACCCTGCTGCAGTGCTTCCTGCAGACCATAGGGATTGGCGGATGCCGCGGCCGGAGCAGCAGCGAGGATGGTCGTGAGCATAAAGATATCTTCCTCTAAAATATGTCGGCTGGGGCCCCAGGCTCCGGCCGGACGGATCGTTACTGCGGGATAACCCAGCGCACGCGACGCTGCTTCGTGGTGGAGATCGGATTGCCATCCTGATCTTTCGCGGGCGTGTAGCGCCCCCGTCGGGTCAGGGCTCGGCAGGCCGCGTCATCGAGATCACTCGATCCGCTTGACTGCACAGTGCGACAATTTTCGATTCGGCCCTGCGTGTTGATGGTCCACGCGATAACCGAGGTACCTTCCTTCTCCTCGCGGAGTGCAGACGGCGGATAATCGTCCTGCGTCACCCAGCTCGCTTCATCGCCACGGGCACCGGCCGCCTGGCTAACGCGTGGTGGCGGCGGCGGCGCCGGCGGTGCTGGCGGCGCAGTCGTGTATTGCTGCTGTGGCGGCGCTTCCCGAACGGTCACCACCGTTTGCGGCGGCGGGTTCGGATTTTGCACGATCGGCGGCGGAGAAACCACGGGCGGCGGCGTCTGCGGCTGATCTGGTGGTGGCGGCGGCGGCGGTTCGTCTGGCGGCGGCGGTGGGGGTGGCGCCACGTCAAATGTGTTGAGTTTTTCCGAGACCTTCTTGACGTATTGATACGCAAGGCCGGTCACGAACGCATAACCGATTACGGCATGGATAAGGGCGACGATAATGATCGCCACCACTTTGTTGCCGCCATCTTTCCGATCTGCATATGCCATTCAGGTACGAAACTCCAATTGCACCGACAGTCTGCCCCTGTGGCACCCGTTGCGACGGGTTGCCTTAGGGCTGCCGTGAGCCGTTATATCCTTCACCGAGGCAAAAGTCTCTATCGCCACCACTGTGACGACGCAAACGCTTTGTCGGGCGCAACAAACGTACAATCTCAGCGTGGCAGAATTATTTCTGTTCGAGCGGACGTCAATCCACTAACGATTCGGTCATGAGCAACATTTCGAGAAACATGCCAATTTTGGCAATTGCCTTGATTGTAAGCGGTTCAGGTGCGGCGCCTGCGCAGCGTCGGCCAGCGCCCGCATCACCACCGGTTGCCGTCGCTGCGCCGCCTTACGCTGCCGTTGCAGACCTGGTCTTGCGATCGCCGGTAATTGTCGATGCTGCGATCCGCACCACCGAAAAACTAAAGGGTCCCGAAGCCGCCGGTGCGCCGCAGGGCTATGTCAGGCTGTATGTGCAGGCCGATGTGCAAGCCTTGGTCCGCGGCACTGATCCCGTGCCGTCACGCATTGGCTATATTCTTGATGTTCTGCCCGATTCGCGCGGCAAGATTGAAAAACTGAACAAGCGCCGGGTGCTGCTTTATGCGCGCCCAGTGCCCCGTCTTGGCGGGCAGATTCAGCTCACGGGCCCCGATTCGCAGCGTAACTGGACTCCCGCGCTCGATTCGCTCAGCCGCCAGATCGCCAAAGACGCGCTTGCCGCCGACGCACCGCCTATCGTCACGGGCATCGGCAATGCCTTCCATGTGCCCGGTTCGCTGCCCGGAGAAGGCGAAACCCAGGTTTTTCTGACCACGCGCGATGGTCGCCCCGTCTCAATCAGTATCCTGCGGCGCCCCGGCCAGGCACCGCAATGGGCAGTAGCGCTCAGCGAAATCGTCGATGAAGCCGCGGCCCCACCGGCACGTGATACGTTGCTCTGGTATCGCCTAGCCTGTGCCCTTCCGGCACAATTGCCCACCGGCGCGACAGAAAAAATGAGCTCTGGCGACGCTAGCGCGGCGGTCGAGGATTACCGCTTCGTCCTTAGCTCGCTGGGGCCCTGCAACAGGAACTGAGTTGCTCGTGCTCCTCAGCCAGAAACCGAGCGCGGGTCGATCGTCAATATCTGTCCGGTAACCGATTGCGCTGACAGCAGATACTCTACTGCAGCCACGGCATCAGCAAGGTCGCCATCAGCCGCAAGCTGCACGGCGCAGACCCGGGTGGCTGGTGCGCGCGCAACCGCCAGCGGTTCAATCGACGCAAGCAACAAGTGCCGATCGATCGGCGTCCACCCTGCGTCTATAATCACGATGACAACGCCAGCTAGAGCCTCGCGAACCCGTTCAATTATCGCTGTAACGCTGCCGCCGTCGACAAGAACGAGATGGTCGCCGCTGACATCGGCGCCAGGGGCTCCCTCGGCCAGTGCAGCCGCAATCGCACGGGCAAGTGCCCCTTGTCCCTCAACGGCGGTTGCGATCATCGACGATGGCGCGTCAGGGTCATGCCGATGGCTTCGCCCTGCTCCGAAATCGCGAGTTTGACGATTTTGACCCGCACCGCTTGCACGCGCGAATCTTCGCGCAGCAATGTCGTCGCGATGTGATCGGCAACGCCTTCAATCAGCGTAAAATGAACACCTTGCGGCAAGGCGCTGGTCGCCGCCTGTTTGAGATCGAGGTAATTTTTCGACGCGGACAAGGGTGTATCAGGCGCAAAAAAGGTCGCGCATTCAAGATCGACCGTCATCGATATCAGCAGCGGCTGGGGCAGATGCGTTTCCTCCGAATAAATGCCCGTCAAAACGGACACTTCGAAATCATGCACTTCCAGCTGTAGTCGATCGTTCAAGCCAATGGCCCTTTGCGTGATGAGTGGCGCGCCATAGCAGGTTGCCGCTTGGTGGGAAGCGGCTCGCCCGCCTCAGGCTGCAGCACTGGGCCGGGCAGACATCATATCATGCCATTTCTTCAATGCCTTATGGCCATCTGAAACAGTCAAACCCGAACGCGCGGCAAAGTCGATTGTGACCAGCGCCGTGATATCGGCAAAGCTGAAAGCATCCCCGGCAATCCACGAAGACTCACCAAGCCGCGTCTCGAGCGCGTTAATGAACGCGCGCCACATAATCGCAGCTCGCTCAACCAGATCAGGGATAATCGATGTCGGCGGCAATTTTCCTGGAAGCGCCCTCCCCTCCATTTGCGGCTTGCTGTTGCGAAACGCATAAACCGCCGCCGCATAGCCATCCGATTCAATCTGGCGGGTCCATGCCTCGATCCGCGCGATGCTGAGCGGATCTGTCCCAAAAAGGGGCGGTTCAGGGTGGAGCGCTTCAAAATATCGGCAAATCGCCGTCGATTCGCAAATCACCTCTCCGTCGTCGAGCACAAGGGCCGGCACGACACCACGCGGATTGATTGCCAGATAGGCGGGGTCCAATTGCTCATTCTGGCGCAAATCGATGCTAACATATTCAACTGAAATATTTTTTTCTGCCAGATATATCCGCACCCGCCGCGGACTTGGGGCCCAGGCCGAATCATAGAGTTTCATTCCAGAATCCTCGTTCCGCTTGTGTTCAGCACGGCGGAGGCTAAATCGCGCGACCCTGGGCGTCCATTGCCCACCCCCATTTTAAGGGCCTGTGTCGGTGATCAACCTTGTGCCCCTCATCGAAATTGCAGCGGGCGAAATCGAATCGCTGCTCGATTCGGCGTTCGGCGCTAATCGGCACAATCGTACTGCTTATCGGATTCGTCTTGGCGTGAGCTTCCTGCCCGCGCTGAGCTTTGCTGCGATCGAATCGGGGCAGTTGGTGGGCGCCATCCAGTGTTGGCCTGTCGCCCTCGTCCTTGATGATGGCGATTCGGTGCCGCTGGTGATGGTGGGGCCGGTCGCTGTGCGCCCCGATCGTCAACGCGACGGCATCGGGCGGCAATTGATGACGCATATGCTTGGGCACGCCGAAGCAACCGGTGACGCCCAGGCGCTGATGCTGATTGGCGACCCCGAATATTATGGTCGTCTTTTCGGCTTTACCGCCGATCAAACCGCGCTGTGGCGAGCACCGGGCCCGGTCGAGCAGCGTCGGCTACTCGCACGGGGTGATCAGGTGCCGACCGCAGCCGGTATGCTGGGACCCGGCGTGACGATCGCTGCCTGACGCTTTACGCCGTCCACCGGCTGGCCTACCCAATTTCCATGCCGATGGAGCCGCCCCCTGATCTTGCCGCGCTGTCGCTCGCCGATATTGCGCAGCTGGCACGGGACAAAAAGCTACCGCCCGTCGAACGCTGGAACCCCAGCCATTGCGGCGATAGCGAGATGCGCATTGCCCGGGACGGCACTTGGTTTCATCAAGGATCGCCGATTGGCCGGGCTGCTATGGTGCAGTTGTTTTCAACGATTTTGCGGCGGGAACCGGACGGCGGCTATGTCCTTGTTACCCCCGCCGAAAAGCTTGACATCGCCGTTGAAGATGCGCCGTTCGTTGCCGTCGAAATGAAGGTCGAAGGATCAGGCCGCAGCCGAAAGCTCGCTTTCCGGCTGAATACCGGCGAGTTGGTTAGCGCCGACGCCGATCATGGCCTGCGCTTTGCCGATGGCGAGTCCGGCCCACGCCCCTATCTCCATGTCCGCGCCGGACTCGAAGCATTGGTGGTGCGATCGGTTTATTATGAAATCGCGACGCTGGCGCTGGAAGGGGATGACGAACCGGTCGGCCTGTGGAGCAACGGCAGCTTTTTCCCGATTGAACCCGCCGCATGACGTTGGCTGAACGGTTGCGTCGTGCACTGGAAGCCGCGCCAGCCCATGACACCGTCTTGTTGACCGGCGATCATCATGACCTTGATCTCGCCGCGACGGAAACTTTGCTCGCCGCGGCCGTGCTTGTGCCCATCACCGACCGGCCACAGCCTGGCGTGATCCTTACCCAGCGCACCAATACACTGCGCCGTCACCCCGGCCAGGTCGCTTTTCCCGGCGGGCGAATCGATCCGGGCGACGACGGGCCAATCGCCGCCGCGCTGCGTGAGGCGGAGGAAGAAATCGCTTTGCCGCCCAATCAGGTCACGATCATTGGCCAGGCCGACCAGTACCGCACCGTTACCGGCTATGATGTAACGCCGGTCATTGGCGTCGTGCCCCCTGATCTGGTGCTGGTGGCAAGCGAGGCAGAAGTTGCCCATGTCTTTGAAGTGCCCTTGACCTTCATCCTGGACCCCGCAAACCACCTCCAGGCAAGCATCGACTGGCAGGGCCGTCAGCGCCATTACTACGAAATCCTCTGGGCAGATCGCCGGATTTGGGGCGCAACCGCCGCAATGATCGTCAACCTTTCGCGGCGGCTGCAGTGGAACGGCTGATCCTGCCCCAGGCCGCCTGGCGCGACCGGGCCGGCTTGGCAGCGTTGTGCGACGCTCTTGGCGCAGCGCAGGGCGATGCGCGGTTTGTCGGCGGTGCCGTGCGTGACACGTTGCTGGAATTGCCCGTCCAGGATATCGATATCGCGACCAGATTAACGCCTGAAACCGTCCTCCAGCGGCTTAAAGACGCTGATATCCGCGCCGTCCCAACGGGTCTGGCGCATGGCACAATAACCGCAGTGCTGCCCGATGGTCCAGTCGAAGTGACGACACTGCGCCGCGATATCGCCACCGATGGCCGCCATGCCACGATCGCTTTTACTGATGACTGGAAAGACGACGCGGCGCGGCGCGATTTTACGATCAATGCGCTTTATGCCGATCCGTTAACCGGGGCCTTATTTGATTATTTTGGTGGCCTTGATGACTTGGCGGCGCGCCAGGTTCGATTCATCGGCGATCCATTACAGCGTATTGCCGAAGATCATCTGCGCATCCTGCGATTTTTCCGTTTTCTGGCACGGTTTGGGGATGTTGCCGACCCCGCTGGCATCGCCGCCTGCACCGCCCGCGCCAATGATCTGATGGCGCTGTCGCGCGAACGGATTGCGGACGAACTGCTCAAGCTGCTGCGCGTGCCGGGCGCGGCGACGATTGTGCCGATGATGATCGACAATGGGATCTTGGCCCCAGTGCTGCCTGAAATTACCAGCGCCAACCGGCTGATTCGCCTCATTTCGTTGGAAAAGGAAGCTGGAATAGCGGGCGATCCGATCCGGCGGCTTGCAGCGTTGCTCACCAATCAACCCGCGCTGGGCGAAGCAATCGGCGCGCGCTTGAAGCTTTCAATCGCCAACCGCAAACGCCTGATGCTGGCACTAGATTCGACACCCCCGGCGAACCCGCGCGCGCTGGCCTATCGCATTGGCGTTGAAGGCGCGATCGATCGGCTGTTGCTGCATGGCGCGGCTAAAAACGCAATCGAACAGCTCGGGCTTCTATCGAATTGGGGCCCGCCCCGGCTCCCAATCTCAGGCGGCGTGCTGGTAGAACGCGGGATTGATCGCGGCCCCGACGTTGCGCGCACGCTGCGGCAAATTGAGGACCAATGGGTCGCCGAAAATTTCCCGGACGATGCTCGACTAACATCGATCATTGACGCTGCGGTCGATCAGGCGTTGCGCGCCACCAGAAATTGATAGGCATCATCTGCCTCAAGCGGCCGGGCGTAGAAAAAGCCCTGGCCATAAGTGCAGCCCAACGCGGCCAATGTTTGCGCCAGCTCGTGTGATTCGATGCCCTCGGCGGTGGTCTGCATGCCAAGCGCCTGTGCGAGGGACAAAATGGCGCGCACAATCGATATCTTGTCGCGGTCAGCAAGCATGCCAGTGACGAAACTGCGATCCATCTTCAGCACGTCAATTGGCAGTTTCTGAAGATAGGCCAGGTTTGAATAGCCGGTGCCGAAATCATCCATCGCAACCGTTGTGCCGAGTGCCTTCAGCGCCTGCATTGTTTGGGCGACCAGATCGGGATCGGAAATCAGGGCGCTTTCAGTAAGTTCAAGCGTGAAGCGCGCGCCGGGGAGGCCAGAGGCGGCAAGCGCGTTTTCGACAAGATGCGGAATATTGTCGCGCTGCAGCTGAATCGCAGAAAGATTGACGGCAAGTTTGGTACCGCAATTGCCGCCAAAGCGCCTATCCCAGCTTGCTAGCGTCGTGGCGGCCGTACTGATCGCCCAACGGCCAAGGGGCACAATCAACCCAGATTCCTCGGCAACAGGAATAAAGTCGGTCGGCGATATTTCCCGTCCGTCTTCCATCTGCCATCGGGCAAGCGCTTCGAACGAAACCACCCGCCCGGTCGCGAGATCGCAAATCGGTTGATAGGTTAGCCGCAGCAGATCGGCATCAATCGCCCGACGCAGGCTGGTTTCCATACCGAACTGTTCGCGAACGACGTGGAAAGCCTGGGTTTGGTACGATTCGACGCAGCCGCTGGCCTTTGACCGTTTCACTGCAAACTGGGCGTGGCGAATCAGATCTTCCGAATCATCAAACCCGTCTGATCCAAAGGCGATGCCAATCGAACAGGAGACGCGAATCTCGAAATCCGAAAGCCGGAATGGTGTCGCAAGCGCGCCCTGTATTCGCTTGGCGACATGATCGGCATCACTGCGGCCTTCATCAAGGCTCATCAAAATGCCGAACTCATCGCCGCCGGTCCGCGCCAAAACATCACGCCCGCGCAAGGCGCCCTTCAGGCGCCGCGCCACGGTGATCAGCAACTCATCGCCGGTCATTGAGCCCATACAGGCATTGACCCGGCTGAATCGATCAAGATTGACGATCAGCACAGCAAAGCGTTCGCGCTGATCGGTGCGGTCACCGATCGCTTCCTCCAGCAATTCGCTAAAGCCCGCGCGATTAGGCAGCCCGCTCAGGCTGTCTGTCATCATTTCGCGCCGCAGATTTTGCTCGGTGCGCAATTCGGATGTGTGATCGATCAGCGTTAAAAGGCAGCGATAGGCATCGGGGCCAGACGCCCGCGCCAGATGAACCCGGTAATGGCGGCAATCGACGACATCACCGAATTGCCAGTCAAATGCCTCCGATGTCGCCGCTGATTCCAGAAATGCAGCGATCCGCCCGCCCAAAATTGCCACCAATGGCGAACGATCAGCGCTTCGCCCGAAGCTGGCAGAAAACGCATTGGTCACCGCTTCGAAAGCGAATTGGCCATCGACCATCGACAGCATGGCTGCAGGAATGGGCAGCAATTCAACCGCTTGGCTGATACAGGCCGGGAGACGCTCAGCAATAGCAGGCTGCTCGCTCGCAACGGCCTTCGCCGTGCGATCACTTGTCTTGCTAAATCGGGCCTGGCCAAACACCATATCTTCATTGCGGTAACCGCAATTGGTTAAAGCCTGTTGAACTCGTTAGCGACGACGTAGGCCAATCCCAACCCCGCCCAGAACATTAGAAAAGATTGTCGCGCGGAAATCCATTGGGCGGCATCCGTCCTGCTGCGCCACGCGCCGCTCGCCACGGGCCCATATCGGATTCACTCCGGGTACGGCCACTTTCCCCACCCATTGCCCAGCTTAGCCCTTGGGCAAAGGCAAAGGTCGTCACATCCGCCAGTCCGCCATCGCGGTAACGCTGCAACTGCACCCCCTGCCCGCGTGCCATTTCCGGTAATTCCGTGATCGGGAACACCAGCAGCCGCCGATTATCGCCAATGACGCCGACATAATCGGCCTGCGGATCAACTGACTTCACGCGGGAAAGTCGCGCGCCCAAACGCGGCGTTACAACCGTCTTGCCCTTGCGGGTTTCGGCGATCAGATCGGCGGTCTTGACGATGAAACCCCGTCCGTCAGTGGCGGCAACCAGATGGCGTTCGCTGCGGCTCGCCGGGAAAAGGTCGACGATTCCCGACTCTCCCTCAAGGTCGATCATCAGCCGCACCGGCTCGCCAAAGCCGCGCCCGCCGGGCAGCTTGTCGGCAGCGAGCGTATAGAAACGCCCGGTTTCGGCCGCGAGCAATATCTTGTCAGTGGTCTGCGCGTGGAAGGCGAAGGCGGGGCCGTCGCCTTCCTTGAACTTTAGCGCCTCGGTCCCTGCCGTATCGATATGCCCCTTCATCGCCCGTATCCAGCCGCGCTGCGACAGGATGACAGTGATCGGCTCACGGTCGATCATCGCCTCGAGCGGAATGTCGCGCGCCGGTGCCGCCTCGGCCACGGTCGTGCGGCGCTTGCCGAGCGCTGTGTCATCGCCATAGCGGACCAGCAGCTTGCCAAGGTCCTTCTTCATCCGCGTCCGCTGGCGCGCATCGCTGCCCAGCAACGCCTCAAGCCCGGCGCGCTCCTCGAGCAGCTTGTCGCGTTCCTTGCGCAGTTCCATTTCCTCAAGGCGGCGCAGCGACCGCAGCCGCATGTTGAGCACCGCCTCGGCCTGCCGATCGGTCAGCGCGAACTCGGCCATCATGACGGGCTTTGGCTCATCCTCAGTACGAATGATCTCGATCACGCGATCAAGATTGAGGAAGGTGATAACATAGCCGTCGAGCAATTCGACCCGGTCGCTGATCTTGTCGAGCCGGTGCTGCGACTTGCGCTGCAGCACGATGAACTGGTGATCGAGCCACGCCGACAGCGCCTCACGCAGGCTCATCACCCGCGGCGTCCGGCGCGCGTCGAGGACGTTGAGGTTGAGCGGCACGCGCACCTCAAGATCGCTTAAGCGGAACAGGCTTTCCATCAGCATGTCGGCATCGACGGTGCGGCTGCGCGGTTCGATGACGATCCGGATCTCGCTGTCCGATTCATCCCGGACATCGACAAAAATCGGCAGCTTCTTGTCGTTGACGATCGCCGCCAGCGCTTCGATCAGCTTGCCCTTCTGAATGCCGTAAGGAATCTCGGTGACGATCGCGTTCCAGGTGCCCCGCCCCAGATCCTCGATATGCCAGCGCGCGCGCACGCGGAAACCGCCGCGCCCGGTCGCATAGGTCTCAGCAATGCTGGCCGCACTATCGACCACCAGCCCGCCGGTCGGAAAGTCAGGCCCCGACACTTTGGTCATGATTGCCGCGTCATCGGCCTTGGGATCATCGATCAGCAGCAGCGCCGCCTCGATCAGCTCGGCGGCATTATGCGGCGGGATGCTCGTCGCCATGCCGACCGCGATGCCGCTTGCGCCATTCGCCAGCAAATTGGGGAAAAGGCCCGGAAAAAGCTCGGGCTCTTCCTCCTCGCCATTATAGGTCGGCTTCAGGTCGGTGGCGTTCTCGTCGAGCCCGTCCATGAGGTCGACCGCGACCTGGGTCAGCCGCGCCTCGGTATAGCGATAGGCAGCGGCGTTATCGCCATCGATATTGCCGAAATTGCCCTGCCCGTCGACCAGCGGATAACGCAGCGCGAAATCCTGCGCGAGGCGGACCATGGCGTCATAGACCGACTGATCGCCATGCGGGTGATACTTACCAATCACATCGCCGACGACGCGCGCGCACTTTTTATAGCCCTGCGCCGGGTCAAGCTTGAGCAGCCGCATCGCCCAGAGCAGGCGGCGGTGCACCGGCTTTAGCCCGTCGCGCACATCGGGCAGCGAGCGCGCAGTGATCGTCGACATCGCATAGACGAGGTAGCGTTCCGACAGCGCACTATCGAACGGCGCGTCGGTCTGGCCGGGGATCGGGTCGGGCTGCGGCGCGGGAGCGTCGGGGTCAATCAGGTCGGTGGTCATCGTCCCGAGGTCGATAGCTTCAACCAAAAGGCAAAGCTAGTGACGGACGGACCCTCGAACCATGGCACGAATATTTGAAATACGCTATTAAGGCGTCGCTGGTGGGGGAGCAGGAACGCCATAGCCCGACGCCTTGGCCCGGGCCTGATGGAGCGCCTGAACCAGATTTGTTAAATCGGCTTGGGCCGACTGCACAGCAAGCCTGTTGGAATCTAGAGCGAGCTGATTCCCTTGCAGGGAATCATCTCGTTTCTTTAGCTCATCGATCAGTTTTTGCTGGCTTGCGATCGCCGATGTCAGTTTGCCGACGTCGATCTCACCCTGCGTACGATCGGCAAACGCCTTCAGCTTCGGATATTCAGCGACAGATGTTAGCGCGAGCTCTAATCCTTTGTAAAAAGAACAAGCCTGATGATATTCGTTCACCGATCGGACCATGTCATCTACTGTAAAAGTGGCGACCGGATCGTTACGATGTGAATCGATAACCCCCTTCAGCCGAACCCGCTCTGCCGCTATTGACGCCGTTATCGCCTGAGAAACTTGGTTCCGGTAAACAGCGGCATTCACATGGTCCCGACTCCCACTGACGGCCGTCGCGACACCCGCCAAAATTGTTTTGGCTCGCTCACCCGATACGATTGTGCCGGCGGCAGATACGCCAGTAATCAGAATGTTCAGTATCCCGTTTATCGCTGCTTCATTGGCAACAATTGCCGCGCTATCGTGCACACAAATCGCATCGGACTGAGTCATTAGGATCGCGGCTAACCTGTTGCGTGCAGTCATGTCCGTTACTGCGAAATCATAGGCAGGCCCATCGTTGTCAAACGAAGCCCCGGATACTTGTGCTGTGATCTTTCCGCCAACCAAGGTCGGGTTTGACAATGTGCCTTTAACTAAGCGACCCGATATAACCGTACCGTCCTTTCCGGAAGCAATCACATCTCCATCGGCCTCGGGAAATCTAAAGCAATCCAGATCGATGGCGCCTTTCAGATTCTCGCCGCATATTTTCTTTGAAGTCGAATATTGACCAATACTGGCTGGTTCGACACGCGCGGTGGTTCCCAGGCTACTACAAGCCGACAGGGTCAAAAACACTCCACACAACATAGCCTTAGCAATGGACATTTTCATTCCTCCCCCACAGTATGTAATCCACTGCATCAGTTGTTTTCAGTCAAGCATTTAAATTGGTACGGGTCTGGATTGAAGCATATTGTGAATTCCCTAAACTGTCGGCGAAGATGCTAGGCCGTTCGTCCATAACGACTGGTCCCATACGCCAGCAGCCGCAGCCAACAGGTCGACAGCCTGGCCACCACGCCGATGAGCTTCCGCTACACCGCCTCGAGCGCCATTCCTGGCTTCGATTCGGGCGCACCGCTTTATACCGGCTACCTAATTGGCAAGCAGTCGCTGCTCTTCGCGCTGACGGTGCTGATCGTCGTCATCGGCGTCGGCGCGCCCTGGATGGCCTTCGCGCTGCTGTTCGGCTGGCTCTACCGCATCAGCGGATTGCGCGCGCTGCGCCGTCGCTGGAAGGACGCGGCCCAGGCCTGATTATCATCACCGGCGGACTCGCCTGCGTCCGCCGGTCGGGCTAGTTGAGGGGCATGAAGCTGAAACATCTTGCGCTGTTGGCCCCCGTGCTGCTCGGGCTGGCAGCAATGAGCGAAACGCCGTCCCTGCTTACCTGGCCCGATCTGACCAGCCGCTCCCGCCCGACGGCCGACGCGACGGTCAGCTACGGCCGCGATCCCTATCAAAAGGTCGATGTCTGGCTCCCTAAAACGCCGGGCGAGCATCCAGTCGTGCTGATGGTCCATGGCGGCTGCTGGACAACCAGCATCGCCGATCGGACACTGATGAACTGGATCGCCAGCGATTTGCGCGGGCGCGGTATTGCGGTGTGGAACATCGATTACCGCGGCGTTGATCGGCCGGGCGGCGGCTATCCAGGCACGTTCAGCGATGCAGCGCAGGCAGCGGATGCGCTCGCCGCCAACGCCGCTCGCTATGACCTCGACCTGCGCCATGTCGTTGCCGTCGGGCACTCGGCAGGCGGGCATCTCGCGCTCTGGCTGGCGGCGCGCCCCAAATTGCCCTCGGGCAGCGCGCTTCACGCCGACCATCCGCTGAAGATCGGCCATGTTATCAGCCTGGGCGGCCTGCCCGATCTGGAGGCGACGGCGGCAAGCCCCGATAATGGCTGCGGCACCGAGGTGGTCGCCGCGCTGATTGGCCCCGCCACCCCCGCACACCCTGATGTGTACGCCGACACCTCGGTTCCGCGCCTGCTGCCGCTCGGCGTGCCCGTCGATCTGATCAATGGCGAGAATGATCGGATCATCCCGATGCGCCTCGGCACTGGCTATATCGACCAGGCAACCAAAGCGGGCGACGCCGCCGTTCTCCACCGCATCGACAAGACCGGTCATGTCGAGCTGATCGCCCCCGAAACCGCCGCCTGGTCAAGAGCGGTGGAGCGCATCGAAGCGGCCCTCAAACGATGACCCGCGACGAAGCACGTGCGCTCGACGCCGCCGATCCGCTTCGCCATTTTCGCGGCAAATTCGCGTTGCCCGAGGGCGTGGTCTATCTCGACGGCAATTCGCTCGGTCCCCTGCCCCGCGAAACCGCGCCAAAGCTCGGCGATATGGTTGATCGCCAATGGGGTGAGCGACTCATCCGCAGCTGGAATGAAGGGTGGATTGAGGCTCCGCAGCGCATCGGCGGGAAAATCGCGCGGCTAATCGGTGCCCAGCGTGATGAGGTGATCGTCACTGATTCGACGTCGGTTAATCTCTTCAAGCTAATCGTCGCCGCACTCCGGCTTGATTCGTCGCGCACCACCATTGTTACCGAAGCCGGTAATTTCCCCACCGACCTGCATGTTGCAGAAGGCGCTGTCGGCTGTGTGCCTGGCGCGACGCTGAAACTTGTCTCCCGTGACCAGATCGCAGAAGCAATTGACGAGACCACTGCCCTGCTGTTGCTCACCCACGTCCATTACAAGTCCGCCGAACGCTTCGACATGGCGGCCTGGACGGCCCGCGCGCATGCACGTGGCGCGCTGGTGCTGTGGGACCTTAGTCATAGCGCTGGCGCTGTGCCGATCGACCTCAACGGCGCGGCGGCCGATCTGGCGGTTGGATGCGGCTATAAATATCTGAATGGCGGACCCGGCGCGCCAGCCTATCTCTATGTCGCTGCACGGCTGCAGAAACGGCTCGCCAACCCCGTGTCGGGCTGGATGGGCCATGCCGCCCCCTTTGCTTTTGCTGATGCCTATGCGCCGGCCCCCGGCATGGCGCGCTGGCTGGCAGGCACACCGCCGATGCTTGCCATGGCGGCGCTTGAAAGCGGGGTCGATCTGATGCTTGAGGCCAACCCGGTCGCCATCGCCACCAAAAGCGCCGTGCTATTCGATCTGATGCGCTCGATCGGCGATACGCTTGGCCTCGATTGCATCAGCCCCGGCGATCCTATGATGCGCGGTAGCCATATCAGCTTCCGCCACCCCCACGCCTATGCGCTCTGCCAGGCGCTGATCGCCGAGGGCGTGATCGGCGATTTTCGCGATCCCGATATCCTGCGATTCGGGCTGACGCCGCTCTATCTTGGCTATGAAGATGTCGTGATCGCTGGCGAAAAACTGGCCGCCATCCTTGCCGGTCAGCGCCACCTCGCACCGACATTCTCAAAGCGGTACGCGGTCACCTGATCTTCGATTGGTCCTAAAGCCCGTCTGCGATATGGTTAACGCTGGGTTGAAGGAGACGGTAATGCGATTCGCCATCACTGTTGGGGGCAAGATTGCGGGGCTGTTGCTGCTGCTGGCGGGGTGCGCCCCGATCGGCGTTGATCCTTCTGGTGGGGCCAATGGCGGCGGATCGGTTGGCATTAATCGCAGCGAAGGCACCGCGATCGGTGATGATTTCGATTATCGCTATGCCTTCCGCTTGCCGGCCGCCCGGATAGCCGAAGTGCAGGACAGCCATGTCCGCGCCTGCGATCAACTGGGTCGGCAGCGTTGCCGCGTGCTGACGAATCGCTACCATGTCAACGATCAGGACAACAGCGTTTCGGCGGTGCTGGCCTTCCAAATCGATCCCATGATCGCACGGACTTTCGGCCGGTCTGCAGGCGCTACGGTCAAATCGGCAGCGGGTCTCGTCATGGATTCGCGGATGATCGGCACAAATGAAGCGATGCGCGCAGGCGGTGTGATCGCGCGAATTCGCGAAGAGATCACCAAGATCGACATGCAGCTCAAGGGCTCGCTCAGCGATGCGCAGCGTGCCGAGGCCACTGAAAAACAGGCCAGGCTGCGCGCCGCCGTTGCGACCATTAGCGATCTGGATCAGGCCTCTGCACAGGGGGTAGCAACGACGCCGATGTTGTTCACCTATCAATCTGGCTTGGTGATCCCTGCATTGGGCGGGTCCAGCACCGCGACATTCGACAATGCCGGACAAGCCTTCATCCAATCAGCCGCCGCCATGGCGCAGGTGCTTGCCGGGGTCGGCCCCTGGCTGCTGGTCCTGCTGGGTGTCGCGCTGATCCTGCGTCAATTCGTCCAGCCCGAGGAGCCAGAGCCTGCCCGCACGGCCGACGTTCCCCTGCCCGCCAAGGAGGAAAGCCGTAACGTCGTCCGGCGCTGGTTCGGTCGCGACGCTGAACCTGCGGAGGAAACTGAACCGGTCAGCTGAGCCATTGCCGCGATTGCGCGGCCCCGGTGCTTTCTATATAGGGGTACCTCTTGCCCCGGCCCGCGCGACCTTGTTGACCGCGTGGCCGGGGCCGATCTTTTTTATAAGGTATCGCCGCCATGGCACGCCGCCGCCAAATCTATGAAGGCAAGGCCAAAATCCTGTACGAGGGCCCGGAACCCGGCACCCTCATTCAATATTTCAAGGATGATGCGACCGCCTTCAACGCCCAGAAAAAGGGCACGATCAGCGGCAAGGGCGTGCTGAACAACCGGATTTCCGAGCATATCTTCACCCTGCTCGCAACAATCGGCGTGCCGACGCATTTCATCCGGCGGCTCAACATGCGCGAACAGCTCATTCGCCAGGTGGAGATCGTGCCGATTGAGGTCGTCGTCCGCAACGTTGCGGCGGGATCGCTCAGCAAGCGGCTCGGCATTGAAGAGGGCACCCAGTTGCCCCGCACGATCATCGAATATTTCTACAAGGATGATGCGCTGGGTGATCCGATGATCACCGACGAACACATCTCTTGCTTCGGTTGGGCCAGCCAGGAGGAAATGCACGACATCGCCGATCTGGCGATTCGCGTGAATGATTTCCTCTGCGGCCTGTTCGCCGGAATCGGCATCCGTTTAGTCGACTTCAAGCTCGAATTCGGGCGGATCTGGGACAATGACTATGCCCGGATTATTCTTGCCGACGAAATCAGCCCCGATGGCTGCCGGTTGTGGGACATGGCGAGCGGCGAAAAGCTCGACAAGGATCGCTTCCGCCGCGATCTTGGCGGGGAGGTTGAGGCCTATCAGGAAGTGGCGCGCCGCCTAGGCCTGCTCCCCGAAGGGGCAGACAGCGCTGTGCTCGATCTGGAAGAACATCGGCTGAAACGCGGCAAGTGACGGTTGCAGCCTTGCGCTGCCCTCGGCATAGGACCCTGGCATCAGCCATTATGTGAGCCTGTCCGATGAAGTTGCGCATTTTTGTGACCCTGAAGCCAGGCGTGCTCGATCCCCAGGGTCGAGCGATCCATAAGGCGCTAGATGGGCTGGGCTTTAAGGGCATCAATGATGTCCGCGCCGGTAAGCTGATCGAACTCGATGTTGCCGATGACACGACCGACACCCAGATCGACGAGATGTGCCGCAAACTGCTCGCCAACACGGTGATCGAGAATTACCGCGTGGAAGCAGCATCGCCAGAAAAAGTGGGAACCGGTTTTTCGTCCGGCGATGCGCCCAACGAGAAAACTGCATGAAAACTGCTGTTATCGTCTTCCCTGGCTCCAATTGTGACCGCGACATCGCTGTCGCGCTGGAAGCGGTGACAGGGGTTAAACCGGCGATGGTTTGGCATGGCGATACCGCTCTGCCCGATGGCGTTGGCGTCATCGCGCTGCCGGGCGGCTTTTCCTATGGCGATTATCTGCGCTGCGGCGCGATTGCCGCGCGCTCTGCGATCATCCCGGCGGTGGTAGCGGCGGCGAACCGCGGCGTGCCGGTGATCGGCATCTGCAACGGCTTTCAGGTGCTGACAGAAATCGGCCTGCTGCCCGGCGCACTGATGCGCAATGAAGGGCTGGATTTCGTTTGCCGCGATATCGCATTGACCGTCGACAACGCCCAAAGCGCCTTCACCAGTCGCTATACACGCGGCGAGCGCGTTATCTTCCCCGTCGCGCATCATGACGGCAATTACTTTGCCGATGCGAACACGCTCGACCGGCTTGAAGGCGATGGCCGGGTCGCGTTCCGCTATGCCGAAAGCGTCAATGGCTCGGCGCGGCAGATTGCTGGCGTGCTCAACGCAGGCGGCAACGTGCTTGGCATGATGCCGCACCCCGAACGTCGTATCGAAGCCGCGCATGGCGGCGATGATGGCCGTCGGCTATTCGAAGGGCTGCTGGAAACCGTTAGCGCCTGACGGCACGAACAAGGGTGTCGTTCGGGCCAGCATCAGGATCACGCTCGGCCAGAACAGGGTGTTCCAGATATCGTGCACATTGCCGGCAAGATCGAGCGGCACCGCCGTCAGCCTAAAATCGGCAATGTCCCAAGCCTCGCCCAGCAGCGCTGCCGCCAGCACAACCAGCCAGGGCCGCCAGCTGGTCATCGGCCATTTGAACAGCAATGCCGACCCAAAGAACAAGGTGAGCGCGACATAAATGTGCAGCGCATCCTTCGCCAGGCCGGTCAGCCCCATCAGCCAGAGCTTCGCATCCTGAAGCGGACTTACAATCACAGCGCGGCTTTGAACGGCGTGAAATCGGTATCCTCGTCAAACACATCGACCCCCTCACGCCGCTTCAGGAAGTTGACGACGAGATAGGTGACGGGCGTCAGGATCACTTCCCAACTGACCTTCAGCACCCATTGCGTAACGAGCACTTTGATGACGAGATCGTTGGTCCAGCCTTCCGCGCCCCAAAAGGCGAGCGGATAGAAGATCAGGCTGTCAACGGCTTGCCCCGCAAAGGTGGATCCGATCGTGCGGGTCCACAGCATCTTGCCCCCGGTCCACAATTTCATCCGCGCGAGCACATAGGAATTGACGAATTCGCCAGCCCAAAAGGCGCAAACCGACGCAAAGACAATGCGCGGCACCTGGCCGAAAATCACCTCATAAGCGGCTTGGTTCTTCCAGTCGGGCGCGGGCGGCAGCGCGACGACGACGAACGACATAAAGGCCATGAACAGCACCGCCACGGTGCCCGCCCAGATGACGCGTCGTGCGCGCGCATAGCCATAAACCTCGGTCAGCACGTCGCCGATGACGTAGGAGATGGGGAAGAACAAAATCCCGGCGCCAAACGGCCAGTAACCCACCCCCGGCAGCCAGATTTGGGCGACCTTGCCCGCCCCAATGACGTTCGACAGCAGGATGATCGCAACAAACGCCGCCATCACAAAATCAAAATAACGAAACTGCCCGCCCACCAGCTCACGCGCCGAAACTGCCTTCAAACTCATTGATTACCCCCAACGATGAGGATGCGGTTATGATGCCGGTTTCGCGCCCGCGCAATCCGCGCTAACGGACGTACCGCGCGCGCCCGTAGCTCAGTTGGATAGAGCACGAGACTTCTAATCTTGAGGCCGCAGGTTCGACTCCTGCCGGGCGCGCCAAGTGGCTTTCGAACGCATCGGCATCCTCATTGCTGCCCCATCAGATACCACTGGCCACTTCCCGATCATCGCCCTAGAAATTGCGCATCGCCGGGGATGACCATCGCCAGCGTCGCCCGTGAACTGCTGCTGCGAGAGACACCATGCGCCGATTAATCCTTGCTGCATTGATTACCGTAGCGATCCTGCCTGCCGCGCCCGCCACCGCAGCACCGGCTGAAGAGCTGAAAAGCGTGATTACGGATCATTGGGCCTGGTATCTGAAATCGAACCCGATCTTCGCGACGGCGCTCGGCGTGCATGATTTTGATGATCAGATTGGCGATTTCTCGCTGGCCGAATCTGATCGCCAGGCGAACCAAGCCGCTGCCTTCATCAAGCGGCTCGATGCCATCCCGGCGGCGGCATTGACCCCGGACGATAGGACTAACCAGGCGATCTTGCGCCGGATGCTGTCCGAACAGATCGAAGCGAACAGCTTTGGCGAACGCACAATGAATGTCTCGACGCTGGGCAGCTGGTTCCAGTTCTTTGCCGGGTTCGCTGATGCCGTGCCGCTGCGCAGCAAGGCTGATATTGAAAGCTACCTGACCCGCCTCGCGCTGTTTCCCAAGGCCAACGCGCAGGCGCTCGACATCACCCGCGCGGCGGTGGCCGGTGGGTTTGTGCAACCCTGCGTCACGCTGTCGGGCTTCATGCAGACAATCACTGGCGTGATCACCGACCGGCCCGAAGACTCGCGCTTCTATGCGCCGTTCAATGGGCCGAAACCTGCCGCGATCAGCGATTCCGACTGGTCGGCGATGCAGGCGCGGGCCAAGTCGCTGATTACGGGCACGCTCAACCCCGAATATCGCAAGATTGAGGCCTATTTCAGCGCCAGCTATTTACCGAAATGCCGCAAGGATGTCGCCGCGACCAGCCTGCCCGACGGCCAGCGCTATTACGCCTTTCTCGTCCGCCAGCAGACCACGACCGATTTGACCCCGGCGCAAATCCACCAGATCGGCCTTGACGAGGTCACCCGTATTCGCGCGGAAATGGATTCAGTGGCGGCAAAGGCTGGCCAACCCAGCCGCGCTGCATTTATCCAGGCGCTGCGCACCGATCCCAAATATTATGCGAAAACGGCCGAGGAGCTGATGGCTGCCGCCGCCCTGCAGGCCAAGATCAACGACGGCAAAATGCCCGGCCTTTTCGTCAAGCTGCCCCGCCTTCCCTATGGCGTGCGTGCCATTCCAGCGGAGACGGCGGGCGGCACCACCACCGCATATTACAACCCCGGATCACCCCCCGCTGGCCTTGCCGGCACCTATTATGTCAACACTTCGAAGCTTGACCAGCGGCCGCTCTATGAACTCGCCGCACTGACCAGCCATGAAGCGGTTCCCGGCCATCACCACCAGATCGCGCTGCAACAGGAAATGGACCTGCCCAATTTCCGCAAATATCAGGCGTTCTTCAACGCCTTTGTCGAAGGTTGGGGCCTGTATTCAGAGCATCTCGGCATCGAAATGGGCATCTATGACACCCCTGAAAAGGATATGGGCCGTCTATCCTATGAAATGTGGCGCGCATGCCGACTGGTAGTCGATACCGGGCTTCATGCGCAGGGCTGGACCAAGGATCGCGCGGTCGCCTTCATGAAGGACAATACCGCGCTCACCGATGCCAATATCGATGCCGAGGTGAACC
The DNA here is from genome assembly GCF_002281505.1 of Sphingomonas sp. 28-62-20. Classification (NCBI taxonomy): domain Bacteria; kingdom Pseudomonadati; phylum Pseudomonadota; class Alphaproteobacteria; order Sphingomonadales; family Sphingomonadaceae; genus Sphingomonas; species Sphingomonas sp. 28-62-20. The sequence continues at coordinate 121,285 of NZ_NCGH01000006.1, read as the reverse complement.
GCTATATCAGCAGCCCCGGCCAGGCGCTCGGCTACAAGCTCGGCGAGCTCAAGATCAAGGCGCTGCGGAAAAAAGCAGAGACCGCGCTTGGGCCGAAGTTTGACGTCCGCCGTTTCCACGATGCCGTGCTTGGCCAGGGCGCGCTGCCGCTGGACGTGCTTGAGGTGCAGATCGACGGCTGGATTGCGGCGGAACAAAAGCGCGGGTGATCCGCCTCTATACGGCATTGATCCCGCCGCCGATCGCGGCCATTCCCGCGCGATGATCATTGGGGAAGAGCAATTATGCCGGGCGCGCTTTCAGGCATTCGCATCATCGAATTTGCCGGCATTGGGCCCGGCCCGTTTTGCGGGATGATGCTGGGGGATCATGGCGCTGAGTTGATCCGCATCGATCGACCCGGTGCCGGGCTCGATCCGCGTGACGCATTGTCGCGCAATCGCAAATCGGTGCTGCTCGATATCAAGACGCCCGAGGGTCTTTCCGCCGCCAAGGCATTGTGTGCGACCGCGGACGGGCTGATCGAGGGGTTTCGCCCCGGTGTAATGGAGCGGCTTGGGCTTGGCCCCGATGTGCTGATCGCCGCCAACCCCAACCTCGTTTACGGGCGGATGACGGGCTGGGGACAGACTGGCCCCTATGCGCAGGCGGCAGGGCACGACATCAACTATATCGCGCTGTCAGGCGTGCTCCACACGATCGGCGTGGCGGGCGGCAAGCCTGTTCCACCAGTAAACTATGTCGGCGATTTCGGCGGCGGGGCGATGTTTCTGGCGTTTGGGATGGTCGCAGGGTTGCTGGCGGTAAAGAATGGCGCGCCTGGCCAGGTGATTGATGCGGCAATGACGGACGGCTCGGCGCTGCTGGCGGGGATGAGCTTTGCGATGCTGGCCCAAGGCACCACCAGCGACGTGCCCGGCACCAACCTGCTCGACGGCGGCGCCCCCTTTTACGACAGCTATATCTGCGCCGACGGCAAATGGGTCTCGATCGGCTCGATCGAGCCGCAATTCTATGCGCTGCTTCGGGATAAGCTTGGTTTGGCCGATGATCCTGATTTCGCCGCGCAATTTGATCGCGCCGCATGGCCCGCGCGCAAGCAACGCCTCGCCGCCATTTTCGCAACCAAAACCCGCGACGAATGGTGCGCGCTGATGGAGATGACGGACGTCTGCTTTGCCCCGATCCTGTCGATGACCGAGGCTCCAGCCCACCCGCACAATATGGCCCGCGAAACCTTTATCCAGCTGGGCGGCGCCACCCAGCCAGCGCCTGCCCCGCGCTTTTCGGCGACGCCTGCACCGGTGCCGTGCGCAGCCCCCAAGGCGGGCAGCGACAACGCGGTGCTGGACGACCTGGTAAATCGCTGATCGGCCGCGCTTGCCGATGGTCAGCAGGCCCGATACGCTGACGATATGATGAAGAAATTCTTTGCCGCCGGGGCCTTGCTATCGACCTGTCTGAGCGGCCCCATTACCGCCGCACCGATCGGCGACGCGACCCAGCGCCGCGCCCAAGCGCACGACGTGCGCATTACCCGCGACGATTGGGGCATCGCCCATGTTCAGGGTAAAACCGATGCCGATGCCGTGTTCGGGATGATGTACGCCCAGGCAGAAGACGACTTCAACCGGATCGAGACCAACTATCTCGTGTCGCTTGGGCGGCTGGCCGAAGCGGAAGGGGAAAAGGCGCTTTGGCAGGATCTGCGCCAACGCCTCTATATCGATCCCAATGATCTGCGCCGCCACTATGCCGCATCGCCTGCCTGGCTGAAGGCGCTGATGATCGCCTGGGCTGACGGTCTCAACCATTATCTCGACACCCACCCCAATGTGCACCCGCGGGTCATCCGCCGCTTCGAACCCTGGATGGCGCTGAGTTTTTCGGAAGGCAGCATCGGCGGCGATATTGAGCGCGTTGCGCTGAAACCGCTTGAGGGGTTTTATGGGCCAAAGCGGCTGGCGCTCACCGATTCCACTAATCCCCGCGCCTTTAAAGAGCCCTCAGGCTCAAACGGCTTTGCGATTGCCCCTGCGAATACCAGGGACGGCCACGCGCTGCTGCTGATCAACCCGCATACCAGCTTCTTCTTCCGCAGCGAGTTGCAAGTCACCAGCGATCAGGGCCTGAACGCCTATGGTGCCGCCACCTGGGGGCAATTCTTCATCTATCAAGGGTTCAACCAGCATGTTGGCTGGATGCACACATCGAGCGGTGTCGATTCAGTTGATGAGTTTCTGGAAACAATTGTCGAGCAGAATGGCCGCCCTTTCTATCGTTACGGCAAGGCGCTGCGCCCGGTGACGACGAAGAAGATTACCCTCGCTTATCGCCAGCCCGATGGCTCGATGGCCGAGCGTAGTTTCACGGGTTACGCCACGCATCACGGCCCCATCGTGCGCGCTGAGGGCGACAAATGGGTGGCGATGGCGCTGATGAACACGCCGGTGCCCGCGCTCGAACAGAGTTTCCTGCGCACCAAGGCGAACGATTTTGCGTCTTATATGAAGGTGATGGCGCTGAAGGCGAATTCGTCGAACAACACCATCTTCGCTGACGACAAGGGCGAGATTGCCTATCTGCACCCGCAATTCGTGCCCAAGCGCGACAATCGGTTCGATTATGCCAAGCCGGTCGACGGCAGCGATCCAGCCACTGACTGGCAAGGGCTCCATGCCCTTTCCGAACTCCCGCAGCTGGTCACCCCTGCCAATGGCTGGATCGCCAATACCAACAACGCGCCTTGGTCGGCAGCGGGTAGCGAAAGCCCGAAACAAGCCAATTATCCGCGCTACATGGATACCGCCGGCGAAAACCCGCGTGGCCTGCACGCAACGCGGGTATTGAGAGACCGTAAGGATTTCACTTTAGATGGCCTTCGCGACGCCGCTTATGATCCCTATCTCACTGCCTTCGCGCCGCTGATCCCGTCGCTAGTTACCGCCTGGGATGGGCTGGCAACTGATGATCCGCTGAGGGCCAAGCTCGCTGATCAAATCGCCGCCCTGCGCGGCTGGGATTTTACCTGGAGTGCTGATTCTATCCCCACTTCCCTTGCGGTGTTCTGGGGCGAGGCTCTGTGGGGTGATACGATCAACGATCTCGATCTCGAAACGGCGGGCCTAGGGCGTTATCAGCACATGCTGGCAGTCGAACCAGCGCGCAAACTGGCCGCTCTCGTCAAGGCATCCGACCGGCTGACCGCCGATTTCGGTAGCTGGCGGACGCCCTGGGGCGAGATCAACCGCTTCCAGCGTAACGACGGCGCCATCACCCAGCAGTTTGACGATGCCAAACCGAGTATCACTGTGCCCTTTGCATCAGCCCAATGGGGCTCGCTCGCCTCGTTCGGGGCGCGGCGCTATCCAGGGACGAAGCGCTATTACGGCACAAGCGGCAACAGCTTCGTTGCTATCGTCGAGTTCGGCGATCGCGTGAAAGCGCGCGCCGTGACGGCGGGCGGCGAAAGCGGTGACCCCGCTTCAAGGCATTTCGGCGATCAGGCAGCACGCTATGCCAGCGGGGCCCTTCGCCCCGTCTATTTCTACCCCGACGAATTGGCGGGGCATATCGCGCGCAGCTATCACCCGGGGCAATGACGCCATGACAGTCGACAGCAACCCCGGCGCGCCTGGCCCCAAGGTCACCCTCCCCGCCCGACCCGAAGCGGTCCGGATGTCGGCCAGCGATACGGCGGTCGTCGTGATCGACATGCAGAACGCTTATGCATCGCCCGGCGGCTATGTCGATCTCGCCGGGTTCGACATTACGGGCGCGGCGGGGACGATCGGCAAGATCGCCACTGTGCTGGATACCGCCCGTAAGGCCGGGGTGCAGGTGATCTATCTGCAAAATGGCTGGGACCCCGATTATGTCGAGGCGGGCGGGCCGGGATCACCCAATTGGCATAAATCGAATGCGCTAAAGACGATGCGCGCCCGGCCGGAACTGTCGGGGCAATTGCTGGCGCGTGGCGGGTGGGATTACGACCTTGTTGATGCGCTGAAGCCGCAGCCGGGCGATATCTCGCTCCACAAGACGCGCTACTCCGCCTTCTTCAATTCGCAGCTCGATAGCGTGCTGCGGGCGCGCGGCATCCGCCACATCGTCTTTGTCGGCATTGCGACGAATGTGTGCGTCGAAAGCACGCTGCGCGACGGCTTCCACCTCGAATATTTCGGGGTGATGCTGGAGGATGCAACGCATCATCTGGGCCCGCCAGCGATGCAGGAGGCGACCGTCTACAATGTCGAGAAATTTTTCGGCTGGGTGTCGACCGTCGCCGATTTCTGCGGCACTTTTGGCCAAATGCCCGAACAACAAGGATAAACACCGTGCCCTTCGAAGCAATCAACCCGCCGCAATTCCCAACCCCCATCGCGCCGTTTTCAGCCGGGACCAAAGCTGGGAACACGGTCTATGTCTCGGGCACGCTCGCGCTCGGTGAGGGCGGCGTCGTGCTCCATCCGGGCGACGCGACCGCGCAGACCCGGCATGTGCTTGAGGTGATCAAGACGACCCTGGAAGCGGCTGGCGCGACGTTGGCCGATGTGGCCTTCAACCACATCTTCCTGAAGGACTGGGCAGATTATACCGCAATGAACGCGGTCTATGCCGAGTATTTTCCGGGTGCCAAGCCTGCGCGCTATTGCATCCAGTGCGGGCTGGTGAAGCCCGATTGCCTGGTCGAGATCGCGAGTGTTGCGCACATTGGCTGAGGCCTCACATTCCTCCCCGGTACGGGGAGGTGGCGGCCGCAGGCCGACGGAGGGGGTGCGCCACGCAACGCAGCCTTTGCGGCTCGCCCCCTCCACCATGCCTTGCATGGTCCCCCTCCCCGTACCGGGGAGGATTTGAGTGCCGCACGCTGTCGGCCTTTACTACGAAAAGCACGGTGCCGAAGACGCGCCGCCGCTGATCCTGTCCTCCGGCCTTGGCGGATCGGCGAATTACTGGAAACCCAACATCCCGGCACTCGCCGAGCATTTCCGCGTCATCGCCTATGACCATCGCGGCACCGGGCGCAGCGATCGGGCGCTGCCTAACGTGGTGACAGTCGACGATTTCGCCGACGACATCCTTGCGCTGATGGATGCGCTTGCCATCGAGCGCGCGCATATCGTTGGTCATGCGGCAGGCGGGGTCGCGGGGCTGGCGCTCGCACTGAAGGCACCGCAGCGGCTCAACAAGCTGGTCGTCGTCAACGGCTGGGTCGCACCCGATCCGCATTTCGCGCGCTGTTTCGATGTGCGGCTTGCCCTGCTGCGCCACGCCGGCCCCGCCGCTTATGTCCGCGCGCAACCGATTTTCTTGTTTCCAGCGCAATGGATTTCCCGGCACAGCGATCGTCTTGATGCGGAGGAACCCCTGCATCTCGCGCACTTCCCGGCGTCCGAGAATATCGAGCGACGTGTCGCCGCGCTCAAGGCCTTTGACATCGCCAATCGCCTGGGCGCGATCAACACCCCGATATTGGCGCTGGTGTCCGCAGACGACATGCTGGTGCCCGCTTATTGCTCTGACCCGATCGAGGAGCAAATTACCGGGGCACGGCGCGTAACGATGCCGTGGGGCGGCCACGCCTGCAACGTCACCGACCCCGATACCTTCAACCACATCGTCATCGAATTTCTGGGAGCATAACCACCATGCAAGTCGGCGTTTTCGTGCCCATCAACAATAATGGCTGGCTGATTTCGGAGAATGCGCCGCAATATATGCCAAGCTTCGATCTCAACAAGGAGATCGCCCAGCGCGCCGAAAAATACGGGCTCGATTTCCTGCTCTCGATGATCAAGCTGCGCGGCTTTGGCGGCAAGACCGAGTTCTGGGAATATGGCCTTGAAAGCTTCACGCTGATGGCCGGCCTCGCCGCGGTGACCGAAAAGATCAAGATCTACGCGACCTGCCCCACCCTCATCATCCCGCCCGCCTTTGCGGCGCGGATGTGCAACACGATCGATTCGATCAGCCATGGCCGCTTTGGGCTCAACCTGATCACCGGCTGGCAGAAGCCCGAATATTCGCAGATGGGGTTGTGGCCGGGCGAGGACCATTTCCGCAATCGCTACAAGATGTTGGATGAATATGCCCATATCCTGCGTGAATTGTGGGAGACGGGGCGCAGCGACTTCAAGGGCGATTATTACCAGATGGACGATTGCCTCGTCCGACCCAAGCCGACCGGCGACATGAAGATCATTTGCGCAGGCTCCTCCGACGACGGCCTCGCCTTCTCGGCGCAATGGGCGGATTATGCCTTTTGCCTCGGCAAGGGCGTGAACACGCCGACCGCCTTTGCCTTCAACAACGAACGCCTCGCCGCCGCCACCGCGAAGACAGGCCGCAATGTGTCCGTGTTCGTGCTCGTCATGGTCATCGCCGCCGAGACCGACGAAGAAGCCATGGCCAAGTGGAAATCCTATAATGACGGCGTCGATCACGCCGCCATCGCCTGGCTCGCCGATCAGGGCGCAGCTGACAAGGTCAACGCGACGACCAATGTTCGCCAGCTTGCCGCCCCCGAAGGCGCCGTCAACATCAACATGGGGACGCTGGTCGGATCGTATGCGAGCATCGCGCGGATGCTCGACGAGATGGCCGAAGTGCCGAATACTGGCGGTGTGTTGCTGACTTTCGACGATTTCATCGAAGGGGTGGAGGCATTTGGCCAGCATATCCAGCCGCTGATGAAGAGCCGGGGGTAATCCCCTCCCCTCTGTCACCCCGGACTTGTCCCGGGGCCTACCGCGCCGCAAACACAACAGCCGAGGTGCACGAACCACGATGGGCCCCGGAACAAGTCCGGGGTGACGCTGGGAGCCTTTGGGAAGTCGCGGACGCTCTTTGACATTGCCCGTGATGGCATTTGTCTTCGCGGACGTTTAGGACCCCCCTCATGGCTATCCTGAAATCGCACCGTTTCTATTCCATCCACGCGCAGGAAATGGTGCGCGTCGCCGCGACCACACCGCGCGCGACGGTGGGCGATCCCGCGACCAATGCGGTTGCGGCGATCGATCTGGTCAAGAAATCGGCGGCGAATGCGGTCGACTTGATCGTCTTCCCCGAACTCAACATGTCGTCCTACGCGATCGATGACCTCCACATGCAGGCCGCCCAGCACAGCGCGACCGAAGCGGCCATCGCGAAGCTTGCCAAGGCGACCGCAAAGCTGCCGACCGTGATGCTGGTCGGTGCCGCGATCCCCCGCAATGGGCGGCTTTATAACTGCGCCATTGCAATCGCGCGCGGCAAAATCCTGGGCGTCGTGCCCAAGACTTTCCTCCCTAACTACCGCGAATTCTACGAAAAGCGCTGGTTCGCCAGCGGCGCGGGGTTGACGGGCATGGAGATCGACCTGGCCGGCCAGCGCGTGCCGTTTGGCACCGACCTGATTTTCGCCGCGAGCGACCTGCCGCATTTCGTCTTCCATGCCGAAATCTGCGAGGATTTCTGGTCGCCGACCCCGCCCTCCACCACCGGTGCGCTGGCGGGTGCCTATATCTGCTGCAACCTCTCCGCCTCCCCCATTCTGATCGGCAAGGCGCGCGACCGCGCGATGCTGGCGTCGGCACAATCCTCGCGCGCGATCTGCGCCTATGTCTTCTCCGCCTCCGGACCGGGCGAAAGCACCACCGATCTCGCCTGGGATGGGCAAAGTTTGATCTACGAAAATGGTGACCTGCTGAAGGAATCGCAGCGTTTCCGGTGCGAGGCCGACACGATCGTCGCCGATATCGACGTGGCGCGCCTCAGGATCGAGCGGATGCGCAACGGCACGTTCAACGATGCCGCACGGCTGGCGGGCGACCCGGAATATGAGTTCCGCCGCGTCACGTTCGAGCACAAACCCGATTTCGCCGATGTCGGCCTGCAGCGCGACCTGCGCCGCTTCCCCTTCGTGCCCAACACGCCCGAGCGGCTCGATGCCGATTGCTACGAAGCCTTCAATATCCAGGTCGAAGGGCTGATGAAGCGGATCGAGGCATCGCACGCCAAGCGGCTTGTCCTCGGGATTTCGGGCGGGCTCGATTCAACCCATGCGTTGATCGTTGCGGTCAAGGCGGTTGATCGGATGAAGATCCCGCGCGACCATATCCTGGCCTATACAATGCCGGGCTTTGCAACGAGCGACGGCACCAAGGCCAATGCCTGGGCGCTGATGCGCGCGCTGGGCGTTGCGGGCGACGAGATCGACATTCGGCCCGCCGCCAACCAGATGCTCGCCGATATGCACCACCCGCATGCACTGGGCGTGAAGCAATATGACGTGACCTTCGAAAATGTTCAGGCGGGGCTGCGCACCGATTATCTCTTCCGCCTCGCCAACCAGCATGATGGATTGGTCGTCGGCACAGGCGACTTATCCGAGCTCGCGCTTGGCTGGTGCACGTATGGCGTCGGCGATCACATGAGCCATTACGGCGTGAACGCGGGGGTGCCCAAGACGCTGATCCAGTATCTGATCCGCTGGACGATCGCGACCGACTTCTGGGACGCGGAAACCGAGCGGGTATTAGAGGCGATTCTCGCCACCGAAATCTCACCCGAGCTGGTGCCTGCAGGCGACGACGGCCTGATCCAGAGCACCGAAGCGCGGATCGGGCCCTATGAGCTCCACGATTTCTTCCTGCACTACACGATCCGCCAAGGCCTGCCCCCGTCCAAGATTGCGTTTCTGGCACACCACGCCTGGAAGGACGTCAACAAGGGTCGCTGGCCCCGCGGTTTCCCGGCCGGCGGGCGGCACAGCTATGATTTGCCGGTCATCAAGAAATGGCTCGAGGAATTTCTGTACCGCTTTTTCCAGACCAGCCAGTTCAAGCGCTCGGCGCTGCCCAATGGTCCCAAAGTATCCGGCGGCGGCGCGCTCTCCCCACGCGGCGACTGGCGCGCCCCCTCTGACGGCGTCGCAACGGTGTGGCTGGAGGAACTTCGCGCGAACTGCCCCTAATCGCTGCTACGTCGGCAAATTTGTAAAAGGTTGCGGTCAAGTGCCGCTGCGTGCCGTCCGGGGATTGCCCGCCACCCCGTTATTGGGCGAGACTAGCGCATCGTTGCCCTGGATTGGGCAAAGGCGTGGCGGTATACTCTGAAGCGGAGTCTTCTAGGGCCGCCGAGAGGATGGTGATGGTTCAACAAACTACCACAAGCTATCGATCGCAAACGGGCTATGCCCCGATTGATGCCGTCCGCTATGGTCAGGCCGCGCTGGTGGAGCCCCATCACCACAGCGAAACCGATATCTTGATGTATCGCATGTCGGGTGCGGCGGGCGCCACTGGGATGACCGAGGCTGTCCGCATCGGTGACGAGCCCGATCTTTTGTTCTTATCTCGCGGCACCGGTATGGCGGCTGAGGGCAAAGTCGCTGGTACCCGATTTACCCTGCAAGCAAATCGCGATCTGCGCGCAACCTTCGTTCCACGCGGGGTTGACACATCCGTCACCTTCGCCGCTTCTGCCTATTCAAGCAACCTGATGTTCCCCAGGAATTATTTGACCTCACTGCTGGAAGGCCGGAACCGAGACGGATTTCGGCCGATTACGTTCACCGACGAAAAGTGCATCATTCAGCTCTACCAGTTGCTCGAAGCAGAAATCATGGCGCCGGGGTTTGCCTCCCGCCTGGTCGTGGAAGGGCTAAGCCGCGCGATTGCAGCAAAGCTGATTGGCATTGATCCGACAGCCCTGCATCTTGAAGCCGATCGCATCCATCTACCGCCGTGGAAATTGCACCGTTTGCTCGAATTCATTGAAGGCAACCTGGACCGAGAAATTCATTTGAAGGAATTGGCTGACGTCGCGGGTCTGTCTGTGTTTCACTTCTCCCGTGTGTTCAAACACTCGACGGGCGCGTCGCCCTATCGCTACGTCTGTGAAAAGCGTTTGGAACGTGGCCGATCACTGTTGGCAAAAACCGAGCTGGGCATCGCTGAGCTCGCGTTAAGCTGTGGCTTTTCCAGCCAATCCCACTTTACGGCCGCGTTTACAAAAGCAATGGGCGTATCGCCGGGCCGTTTCCGCCGCGAACGCCGCCTTTAGCAATGCCGGGCCTGTGGCGTTCACGCGCATTTTCGGCCTATACTGAGTTTCCCTTTTTTTTGTCGAACATTGCGGTTTCAGTGAATCGCTCCACCTATCCGGGTTGATCGACCAAGCCGACAAGCCGACAATTACAGCGTTGGTTGGGGTGGATGGGCCTATTCGGAAGCATAATCCCACCAACATGGTCAGCGAGCGATTTGGAGGCGGGAGCTTCAATGGTCGAGCAAAATGGCAAGAAAAGCGGTGCCAGCGTCATGCCGCCGCCGGGCCGGGGGCAACCATATGTCCATACCCCAAGCCCAACCTTCCTAAATAGCGAGACAGGCATCACGCTGTTTCGCCTCCCTTGTGCCAATCAATCAAGCGAAAGGCAGATAGCCGAGCGGACCGAATCCAGCCCCGATATGCTGTTAATTTCCCGCGGATCGGGCACATCGGCGTTCGGAAAGATGGCCGGATCACCGTTCAGCGTTCCGGCAACCACTGCCGTCCGCGCAACCTTCACCCCACGAGGGACGGATAGCCACATTATCTACAGTCCCACGGCGCAAACCTTCGGGCTGTATTTTCCCGGCGATTATTTAAAGAATCTGATGACGGACGCTCAACAGCATTGCGCCTTTAACCCGCTCCTATTCCGGGAAGATGCGCAGCTTTGTCATCTGGCCCAGATCATCGAAGCAGAAATAGCAGGGCCTGGCTTTGCCTCGCCAATGGTGATCGAAGGAGTCAGTCGCGCCATCGCCGTGGTCCTGCTGCGCTTTGATCAAAGGCCAATTCTGGCAGAGGCCGAACGGATTAAATTGCCGCCATGGCGATTGCGACGCGTGCTCGATTACATCGATTGCCACCTGGAGGACGACGTCCGCCTGTGTAATCTGGCCGCAGTTGCCGGACTATCGACCTTTCATTTTGCCCGCGTGTTCAAGCAAGAAACCGGGGTAACCCCCTATAATTATGTCCGCGACCGCCGGATTGAGCGGAGCCGGGCCCTGCTGATCGAGGACAAGCTTGGTATCAGCGAGCTGGCGCTGGCGTGCGGCTTTGCAAGCCAGTCACACTTCACCGCAGCGTTCAGCAAGGCGGTTGGGACGTCACCAGGCCGATTCCGGCGCGAAAATCGGACTTAACGGCACGCAACGCCCCCCAGCCAACGCTCATTTATCGAAATCTTGCTATTTCTTGTCAGCGATACGTTGGCCGATTCAGGCAGCGACCAACTTCTTGCGCATAACCTGATCGGCAAAGCGCTCCATCTCTTCCGCTTGCGGGCTCATCTGAAGCAGCAGCAAGTCCAGCCCTGCCGCTTCATATTCCTCGATACGTTCCCGCAGTTGCTCGGGCGTGCCGATCAGGTTGGGGCGCAGGCCTCGGTTCGACACCGAATATTCCTGGATCTTCATCTCGCGCTCCAATTGGGTGCCCGATAGCCATTGATCGAAATTGTCATAGCCAGCCGGCAAATCATTCACCTCGGTGATCCGCTTGAGTTCGCGCTGCGCTTCCGCTTCGCTGTCACGGACGATGGCATAGGCAGCCATGCCATAGTGCATTGGCGGCTTGCCGACCGCCGCACGGCGTTCCGCCATATTCGCAATCTTGGGCGCGATATTCTCCACAGGGTCGCCGTGCATGACATAGGCGTCGCACTGATTGACGATCAGTGTTTTGGCTGCCTCGCTCTCGCCACCGGCATAGGTAACGGGTTTACGCACCGGCTTGGGGCTGCAGATCGCTTTGTCGGTCGAATAGAATTTACCCGAAAAATCAAATTCCTCTTCGGACCACAGCCCTTCGACGACATTCAGCCATTCGCTGGTCCGCGCATAGCGATCGTCATGTTGGTCAAACTGGAGGCCGTAGCGTTTTGCCTCGTCGGCCCACCAGGACGAAACCACATTGAGCGCGAGGCGGCCGCCTGCAATCTGATCGATATTGGCAGCGGCCTTGGCAAAGAGCGCGGGCTGGTGGAAATTGGGGCGGACGGCGACCATTAGCTCGAGCGTCTCGGTGACGGCGGCCACTGCGGCGGCGGTCGACCAGGCATCAAGCGTGGGGGCGCCGACTCCCTTGATGTCGTTCATGTTCAGCTCGGCGATGAGCGAGAGGTCATAACCCCATTGCTCGGACTTGATCGCGAGGTTCTTGGTATAGGCCCAGCTCGCGTCCATCTGCTCGTCGGCAACATTGCGCAGCCATCCACCGAAAACTGGCATCCAGTACCCGTATCTCATGCCCTTGCCTTTTCGATTGCGCGTTCCAGATAGTCGATCAGATTATCGTGCGGGTCCCAGCCGAGAACGTCGAGCGGTTTGGCCACAAAGTTCGATAACGCATTAATATCATAGAAGCGTGGTACGCCGTCACGGTCATCAATCATCACTTCGATTCCGCCGACATCAAGCCCCGCCGCGGCGGCGATCCGCTCCGCTGCCTCGATGATGGCGGGTGCCGGGTCAGCCTTGGTCATCACGATCGGCTTGCCATCGGCGACGCAAGCATCCGCGGGGCAAAGATCAAATTGTCCGCCACCGTCGATATCGAGTGCATAGAGATATTTGCGGTCAAGCGTCTCAATCCGCGTGATCCGGCCATCGCGCGCAGGCACATATTCCTGCACCATCAGCACGCCGTCGATGCTGGTCGGCAGGAACTTGTCGGCAACCGCCAACGCCAGGTCTTCAGGCGTTTCATAGCGCATGATGCCCGCGCCCGATCCGCCGATATTGGCCTTCACCACGATCGGGAAGCGGAGCGCCGCCGCGGCATTTGGGATATCGATCGCGCGGTGGACCACGCGCGTTGCTGGCACCGCATACCCAAGCGCCGAAATCACCGCCAATTGCCGCGCCTTGTTGGCATCGACCGCCAGCACATCGGCCCCATTGATGATCCGGGCGCCCTGCCCCGCCCAATGCGCGTAGAGCGCGGGGGTGTAGAAGATCGCATGATCGGCGCTGCGCAGAAAACTCGACATGGCAAGGCGGCTCAGCACGACCCGCGCGGGCGGTGGCGATCCGGCGGGGTCAAAGCTATGCCCCTCAATCCCCAATTTCACATAGTCGATCCCGCGCCGGTCTAGCGCGGCGAATAGGGGCTCGAACCATAAAGGATGTTCATAGAAAACGGCGAGATCGTGCATGGCTTCCATTCGTTGTGACCGGCCAAGTGTTACACTCTGGTCCGTTGCTTGCTCTACAATAGATTGTCACGCCCGCCAGTCCCCGCCCGATGATGAGACGCGGCGGCGACGCCATCGCACATGCCGACGCGCGATCTTTCCCAGCGACGCAACCAAACCAATGGCTTAATGTCACGGGCAGTAAGGGGAGGAAATACTGGAATCGCGATCAACAGCCCCGCTGCAGCGCGCTTCATCGCTTGATCCGGCGCGCGGGCTACGCGCTCTGTCGGCAGAAGAGCAGCTTGTGCTGGCCTGTTGCCGGCCCGTCGCTAGGCCCAATCGGCTGCCCGCAATCCAGGCGGCAGCGCGGGCGACGATTGATGCAGAGGTCTTACTGCGGCTTGCCACGACGCACCGCATCGAAGGGCTGGTCGAACTTGGACTGCGGGATGCCGGCGTGGTGTTACCGCCCGCAGCACAAATGACGCTTACCAAACGGGCCGACCGACGCAGAAAACAGCTGATGGCGCTTGCTGGCGAAGAAACGCGCTTGGCCAGCGCCTTTGCCGCCGCCGGGCTTGATTGCCTGTTCCTGAAGGGCGCAACGCTGGCGCTGCGAGCCCATGGCAGCTTGGCATGCAAATCGTCCAAAGACATTGATCTGCTGATCAATCCCGGTGCCATTGATGCTGCCGCGCAGCTGCTCCGCAGCCATGGCTATCGCCTCGCCCAGTTCGGTGGCACGCTGGATGACCGGGCGGCGAAACGCTGGCTGGCGGCGACCAAGGAAACATCCTGGATCAACGACGCGCGCCAGATTGAGCTGGAACTGCACATTACCCTTGCCGATGGCCCGAATTTGATGCCCGACATCGGCCTGCGCGCACCGCGCCAGCCGATCGAATTCGTGCCTGGCAAGCCAGTCGAAACGCTGGCTGATGCGGAACTGTTCACCTATCTTTGCGTGCACGGCACCGGCCATGGCTGGGAACGATTGAAATGGCTAGCCGATCTCGCCGCACTGATCGAAGCCGTGCCGATCCCGATCGAGCAGTTGCATCACCGGGCCATCGCCATGGGTGCCGGGCATTGTTCGGGGGTTGCGCTCTATCTGGCCGCAACCTTGCTGGGCACCAAGGTGCCGCCAGCCGTGATCAATGCCGTGTGCCGTGAGCCGTCAGCTCGGCGGCTCATCCGGATGGCGTTGGTCCTGATCCGCGCGGGCGCCGTTCGCCATGAAGAAAAGCGCCGACCGATCAACACCACTGGCGCCCTGCTCTTCGCCAAATACTGGTTTTTGCCCGGCAACCGCTACCGGACCGCCATGTTGTGGCACGATCTGACCTATCCGCATTCACGCGGCCACCTCGCCCTGCCGAAATGGGCACTGCCCGCCTATACCTTGGCCTGGGTTCCGGCGAGGATCTTGTCACGCCCATGGCGGCGACCTTAGCCTTCTGGCAACCTGCACCGCCTAGAGAGCCTGGAAGAGCAAAGGGCATTCAATGGCGACGACGGACAAGAAGATACTCGTAACCGGTTCGGCCGGATTCGTGGGCATGCATGTCGCCAAGGCATTGCTTGACCAGGGCCATCAAGTGCTCGGCATCGACAATTTCTCCGACTATTATGACGTGACGCTGAAAGAGCAGCGCAGCGCCGTGCTGGCGTCCTATGCAAATTTCCGGGTCGCGCGATTGTCGATCGACGACATGGCAAGCTTCGCCCCGGTGTGGGAGGATTTTGCGCCCGATATCGTCATTCATCTCGCCGCCCAGGCAGGCGTTCGCTATTCGATCGATCATCCCGAAACCTATGTCGCGTCGAATCTGGTCGGCAGCTTCAATGTGCTTGAGCTGGCACGCCGCACCCGACCGGCGCATCTGCTCGCCGCCTCAACCAGCTCGCTCTATGGCGGCAATACGGTGATGCCGTTCCGTGAGACCGATCAATGCGCTACCCCGCTCACCTTCTACGCTGCCACCAAGGGCGCGACCGAGCTGATGGGGCACAGCTATGCACATTTGTTCGGCGTGCCGATGACGTTCTTCCGCTTCTTCACGGTCTATGGCCCCTGGGGTCGGCCCGACATGGCGCTGTTCAAATTCACCCGGGCGATCATCAAGGGCGAGGCAATCGACGTCTATAATCGCGGCGAGATGGTCCGCGATTTCACTTATGTCGAGGATCTAGCCGAAGCAGTGGTGCGGCTGATGGCGGCCATTCCCGGCAG
The DNA here is from genome assembly GCF_002281505.1 of Sphingomonas sp. 28-62-20. Classification (NCBI taxonomy): domain Bacteria; kingdom Pseudomonadati; phylum Pseudomonadota; class Alphaproteobacteria; order Sphingomonadales; family Sphingomonadaceae; genus Sphingomonas; species Sphingomonas sp. 28-62-20. Next base: position 105,875 of record NZ_NCGH01000006.1, on the reverse strand, counting down.
CGCCCCCGTCTCGCCAACGGACAGCCTGTCTGCCGTCGCCCCGTTTCGCGTGATCAATATCGGGCAAGGCGATCCGGTGAAATTGCTTGATTATATTGCCGCCATCGAGGCCGCAGTGGGGAAGCCAGCGATCATGAATCTATTGCCACTGCAACCTGGCGAAGTTCTGCGGACCGAAGCCTCAACCGATCTGCTGCACGCGTTGATCGGCTATACGCCGTCCACACCCGTGAGCCTCGGCGTACCGCAATTCGTCGCTTGGTACCGCGCGCACTACGGCTGTTAAGAGCCGCCGCCAGGCAACTCCCACCTGGCAAGAAATATCAGAAAAAGGAAAATGGTGCACCCGGAGCGATTCGAACGCCCGGCCCTCAGATTCGTAGTCTGATGCTCTATCCAGCTGAGCTACGGGTGCACGGAGGCGTGTCCATAGAGGGCAGATTCGGATTACGCAACCCCGTTGCGCACGCTTGTGCAGGCGCATAGAGCAAAGGTCATGAACCGCCCCATTCTTCTGATGTTGCTGCTCGCCCTTTCGGGCTGTGCATCGCCCACCGCCCGTTATCCATCGCTGCTCCCGCGCGCGATCGAGCTGCGGGACGATTCGGAGCCGGTGCGCACGGTTGCTGATGCCGCGCCGGACGCAGCGCTTGATACGAAAATTGCCGAACTGCAGGCCGCACTTGCCGAAAGCAACGCGACCTTTGCTGCTGCCCGCACGCGCGCAGAACCGTTGACCGAAGCGGCGCGCGGTGCCGCGATCGGCAGTGATGCCTGGTTGAACGCTCAACCAGCATTGTCAGGGCTAGACGGCGCGCGCGGGCAAACGCTGGCAACGCTGTCCGATATCGACCGGCTTGCGATTGAGCGCGCGCAGGCGGGGTTGCCGCCCTATCCGAAGCTTACCATGGCACTTGAAGCGGGTAGCGCCCAGGCCGAACGCCAGGCCGCTTCAATCACTGCCCTTCAAAGACAATTGCCCGACCAATAAGTTATTTGAGCAACGGCAGGATTGTCGAATAATCATCGGTCCACGGCGTAAAGCCGTGCCGACGGTCAAGCGGTTGCCATGGTCCGCCCAATGCCTTCAACCGATCAATCGATTCGGGGCTTCGCGACAATGCGACCCAGGCCGACACTGTCTCTCCCTCTTTGAGCTTCGGGCCGGGCAGGTAGGTCAACTTCACCGCCCGCCATTGGCCAGCATCGGCGGCCGCAGCGACGACCGGCTCCAGATCGAGGAAGCGATTCGAAACGTGCACCAGCAGCAAGCCGCCCGGCGCGAGCGCGCGATCATAGCTGGCAAACGCCTCCCGCGTCATCAAATGCATTGGCACTGAATCTGACGAAAAGGCATCAAGCGCGAGCAGATCGAGCGCATGCGGCGTGGCTGCCGCCAGATTGATCCGCGCATCGCCAATGGCAATCTCCGCCCCCGGCAGACAGCGCCGCAGGAAGCTGAACTGGCCGGTGTCGCGCGCGATGCGAACAATGGCCGGGTCAATCTCGTAGAAACGCCACGCCTGCCCGGCATGAGCATAGCAGGCCAATGTCCCCGCCCCCAGGCCAACAACGCCAATCCGCGCCTGTGGCCCGAACAGGCTATCCGCCGCGCGCATCGCCCGGCCAATGCCTGAGCCTGGCACATAATAAGTGGTTGGCGTCCGTTCACGCGCCGGCGATCCGATTAGCTGCATCCCGTGCACCGTCGTGCCGTGCGATAGCTGGCGAACCTTGGCATCACCGTTGATCGTATAGATGCCGAAATAGCTGCGCGTGCGCGCGTCGCCCTGCCAGCTGATCGTCGCCGCCTGAAAGCCGCCAAAGATCACCAGCGCCCCTGCCAGCACAATCGCAAAGGGCAAGCGGCGACCTAGCGCCACCAGGCCCAGTGCGACGATCGCAGCAAACACCGCGCCGCGTCCCTGCCCCGCCTGAAATGCCATCACATCGCGGGTCGCAAACACGATAAGCAAAGCGATCACGAGCGCCACTGCCAGCGTCAAAATCCGTTGCCGCTGTGCATCGCCCTCCCACATCCGCGCAAGCGGCGCGATCAACAGCGCCTGAGGCGCCAGTATGCCGGCCGCCAGGATCAGCAGCGGATATTCCCAGGTCCAGTCGAACAGTACCGGCGCCACCAGTGCGGCAAACACGCCACCAAGCACACCGCCCAGCGACATCATCAGATAGAATCCCGTCAGCCGATCAGGCGCCGGGCGCTTGCGATACATCGTCGTGTGCAGCGCGACCGAAATGGTGAACAGCAAGGTCAGCGCGACCCCCGCATTGAAATAGGGCATGCCCTGAAAGCCGCCGACCATGACGCCGCCGAACAACAGGATCTGGAGGGGCGCGAACCGGGTGATGACATCGGCGAGAAAACGGTTCTCGGCAAAAGCGATCGAGAAGCTGAGGAGATAGAGCCCGAGCGGGATCACCCATAGCAGCGGCATCGCGACAATGTCGGTAGTGATATAGGTCGTCGTCGCCAGCATCATGCCCGAGGGGACAAAGGCGAGCAGCACCCAATGGCCGATGGTTCGACGATCAGGCGCGGGCGAAGCGGTCGCTGCCACGGCGGTCGCCGACATTCGCGGCAAGGCAAGTCCGCAGCCCGCCACCAACAGGATGACGAGCACATAGCCCGCCGTCCACAGCCCGCTCTGCATTTTCAGCACCAGCGCGGGCTCTACCAGCAATGGATAGGCAATCAGCCCACCAAAGCTGCCGAGATTGGAGGCTGCATAGAGCGCATAGGGATCGCGCCCCGGATGGGCGGCGCTGAACCAGCGCTGCAGCAGGGGTGCTTGCGCCGACACCGCAAAGAACAGCGGCCCGATCGACAGGCCAAGCAGCCACGGCACCCATAGAGCAGGCTGGGCATCGGCGGGCAAATCCATTGCCATCAACCCAATCGGCAGCCAGAGGGCGGCGACCAGCAGCACACCCAAATGCACGACGGCCTGTCCCCGCGGTGCCAGCCGGCCCAGCGCATGGGCATAGCCATACCCCGCCAGCAGCAGCGCCTGATAGACGAGCATCGCCGAGTTCCATACCGCCGGCGCTCCACCCAGACGCGGCAGCGCCATTCGCGCGACCATCGGCTGGACGAGGAACAGCAGGAACGAGCCCGAAAGTATCGCCGCAAAGAACAAAGCGGGCGGCGCCCAGCGCTGGCGGTCAGCAGCGATAATCTGTGATTGGTACATATTTTCGAGCCCCCGACCGCCCGAAGGCGCGTGGCGACGGTATTCAGCCAATATGGTTAACAAACAGTCGATTATGGGCGCGATCGGCCGGACGATCGATCCGATAGGTGATATGGCGCTTCAGCGGACTATTATCCTCCACAGCGGGGTGATCAAAGTCCTGATCGATCATGCGCTGCATGCCCAGCCGTTCCATCAACCCCCAGCTGGCCGTATTGTCAGGGACGGTGATCGCAAAAATCGTCGGATCTGGCTTGTGCTCCCAGAACCAGTCAATCACCGCACTGGCCGCCTCGCGGGCATAGCCCTGACGCCAGGCAGATCGCGTCAGGCTCCAACCGATTTCGGGCATGTCGGCAATCGGCGTCGATTCCGGCCCAGGCTTGATACCGCACCACCCTAAAAACGCGCCATCCGCGCGCCCCTCGATTACCAGAAAACAGATGCCATAGCTTTCCAACGTCGCGGTCTGGCGCGTGACGACGTCGCGTGAATCTCCAATTGTCGGCGGCGCTCCCAGATAGCGAACCACGTCGGGATCACTGCACATCGCATGATGCGCTGCTGCATCGTCTTGGCACCAGCCGCGCAAGCGGAGCCGCTCTGTTTCTATCATGGCCGATCAATCGCATAAGTGACCATCGGCCGAAGCGGATCACCGACCGGAATCAGGGGATGATCATAATCGCCATCCGCGAGCCGGCGCATCCCCAGTCGCGCCATCATCCGCTGGCTCTTGATATTAATTGCCGAGGTAATCGCGACGATGCGCGGCGCGTCGAAATGCGCCCAGCCCCAATCGAGTGCCGCGATCATCGCTTCCAGCGCATAGCCCTGCCGCCAATGGGGCCGGTCAATGATCCAACCCGCCTCTATCTCACCCGCGATCGGGTTATGCGCATCGCCGCGCTTCAAGCCGCAGAAGCCAAGCATGGCGCCGTCTGAACGACGTTCGACCACCCAAAAGCCGAGCCCTTCATGCCGATAGCCATCATGCTTGGCGATCACCGCATCGCTCGCCGCTTCGTCCTTCACGGGCCCCAGCTCTGCCATCACCGCAGGATCTGCCCACATCGCGTGGAGTGCCGCCCGGTCGCGCGGCTCGGGAAGGCGAAGGATCAGCCGCTCGGTCGTAATCACGCCGCCGCGCCCGGATCAGCCGCCCATCAGGCGCGCCGCGTGGAGCGCGTGATAGGTCAGCACCCCAGAAACCCCTGCCCGCTTAAACGCCATCAGCGTTTCCAGCACCATCGGGTCGCGCTCCGCCGCGCCTGCAGCGACCGCTGCCTCGATCATCGCATATTCGCCCGACACTTGGTAAGCAAATACAGGAACTTCGAACGCCGCCTTCACGCGAACGATGATGTCGAGATACGGCAGGCCCGGCTTGACCATCACGCTGTCCGCGCCCTCATCAAGGTCAAGCTGCACCTCGCGCAGCGCCTCCTCGGCATTGGCGGGGTCCATTTGATAGGTCTTCTTGTCGGCCTTCAGCAGCCCGCGTGATCCCACCGCATCACGGAACGGCCCGTAAAAGGCGCTCGCATATTTGGCGGCATAGGACATGATTTGAACGTTGACATGCCCTTCGTCCTCCAGCGCGTCACGGATCAGGCCGATGCGCCCGTCCATCATGTCGCTGGGCGCGATGATGTCGGCGCCCGCCGCCGCCTGGTTGAGCGCCTGCGCCACCAGCACTTCGACAGTATCGTCGTTTAGCACATAGCCCTGGCTATCGACCAGCCCGTCGTGGCCATGTGCAGTGTACGGATCAAGCGCGACATCGGTCAGCACGCCGATATCGGGCACCGCGTCCTTGATCGCGCCGATCGCGCGGCACATCAGATTATCGGGGTTGAGTGCCTCTCGCCCATCCTCAGTGCGCAATTCGCGCGGCGTGTTGGGGAAGAGCGCGATGCAGGCAATGCCAGCGGCCTGCGCTTCCTTGGCACGCGCGACGATGCCGTCGACCGACCAGCGCGACACGCCGGGCAGGCTGGTAATCGGCTCCTCAACACCCTCTCCATCAGCAATGAAGAGTGGCCAGATCAGATCGGCGGGGGTCAGCACCGTCTCGGCATGGAGACGGCGGCTCCACGGGGCAGAACGGGTGCGGCGAAGGCGAAGCGCGGGATAATGGCTCATGGCCGGGGTTGTGGGCGATCAAACGTCGCTCGGCAAGAGGCCAATCATGCTCGCTGGCTGCTAGCCCGCCGGGTGCAACGTCGCTGCCGGTTCGCCCACCGCTTGCGCGTGCGCCTGCGCTGCATGATGCGGGGGCGGCACCACCAGCCTGCCCTTGCGCCATGTCCCATAGCGATAGAATAGCGCTGCCATCGCAAAGGTCGCGATCGAGCCGAGCGGGAAGGACAGCCACAGCGCATCGACGCCCAGCATCGGCTTCAGCGCCGTCGCAAAGCCGATCCGCACCGGGAACATCGCCACGAACAGGATGATCAGCGGCCCCAGCACCGCGCCGTTCGCGCGCACCACGCCAAAAAACACCATCGTCATCCCGAACAGCACGAAATTCCAGGTCGCCAGCAACTGGATATGCTGCGCAATCGGCAGCGCGGGGCTCTCGTCGCCCAGGAACAGCGCCATCACGGGCCGGTCAAACACTAGCAACGCCACGACCATTGTCGCGGTGATCGCGGTTGAGAACAACAGCCCCCAGCGCGTCGTCGATTCGACACGGTCCCATTTGTCTGCGCCGATATTCTGCGCCGCCATCGCACTCACCGCAGCCCCCACTGCCATGGCGGGCATCTGCACATAAGCCCAGAGCTGCAGCGTCACGCCGAATGCCGCGGTGGTATCCACGCCTTCCCGATTGACCAGCCCCAACATCGTGAGCCCGGCGAGCGCGATGACGATCATTTGCGCGCCGATCGGCACGCCCTTGGTGACGATCGCCCAGACCACCTCACGGCTCGGGAAAAGATAGCCAAGTTCCGGCCCGCGCAGCCGCAGCGTAAGGTCCTTCCAATAGATATAGCCTACCAGCCCCGCCACTGCGACGACATTGGCGATCAGCGTCGCGGTCGCCGATCCGGCAATCCCCATTTGCGGAAACGGCCCTAACCCGGCGATCAGCAGCGGGTTGAGGATCACGTCGAGTACCGATGCCAGCATCCCGAACCATAACGGCGTCATCGCATCGCCGGTGCCGCGCAGCCCCATCATCATCAGCACCATCAGCATCGACGACGGCAGCGACAGGAAGATGATCCTTAGATAAGTCAGCGCCAGCGGCATCGCCTCCCCGGGCGTCGCCAGCAAATGGAGGATCTGCGGTGCGAAGATCCAGCCGAGCCCGGCCACCACAATTGACGACCAGAAAATCAGCCCGACTGCCGATCCGAACGCGCGCCGCGCGCCATCGATATCGCGGCGGCCAAAACTCTGCCCGACCAGGATCGTCGCGGCCATGCCGAAGCCGAACACCGCAGCGAACATCAGGAACATGATGTTGTTGGCATTGGACGTCGCCGCGAGCGCACTTTCGCCCAGATACCGCCCGACCCAGACCGCGTTGATTGATCCATTCAGCGATTGCAGGATGTTCGACGCCAGCGTCGGCAGCGCGAACACGAGCAATGTCTTGCCGATCGGTCCAGTGGTGAGATCGCGTTGGCCTGGGCGGGCGGGAGGTTTAGCCATTCTTACCCCAACCGCGCCAAAGCCGCCGTCAACCGCTCGGCCTCAGCAGACTTCTCGGCATGGTCAGCCCGCGCCTTCTCGATCGCCTCGGGCTTGGCGCGTTCAACGAAACTGGGGTTGTTAAGGCGGGCGGCGAGGGAGTCGCGTTCCTTTTCGGCAGCAGCGATGCCCTTGGTCAGCCGCGCGCGTTCGGCGTCCAGATCGATCACGCCTTCGAGTGGGAGGACGAACGTCGCTTCATCGACAACAATTTGCGCCGCACCGCCAGCGGGGGCTTGCCCGATCACGCTATCTACGCGCGCCAAGCGCGCCAATGCCGCCCCCTGCTTCTCAAGCCGTGCCTGCGTATCTGAAGACGCATCGCGCACGTGCATCGCCATCCGCGTGCCCGGCGCGATCGTCAGCTCATTGCGCGCGGCCCGAATTTCGCTCACCAGCTTGACCAGCCAGTCGATCTCCTTGCTCGCCTCGGCATCGATCGCGCTCGCTTCGACCACCGGCCATTGCGCCACAATCAGCTCGCCATCGCGCGCGCCCATTTTCGACCACAGCTCTTCGGTGATGAAGGGCATGAACGGGTGGAGCACGACCAAAATCTGGTCGAGCACCCAGCCCGCGACCGCGCGCGTCTCGTCGGCGTGGCTAAGCCCCTCCCCTTCAGGGGAGGGGTTAGGGTGGGGGCTATCCTCAGCCTCGTCGGTCTCGGTGAGACTGACAGCCCCCACCCCCTGCCCCTCCCCTGAAGGGGAGGGGTTAGGAGTCAAAATCGGCTTGATCAGCTCCAGATACCAGTCGCAAAACTGGCTCCAGACGAACTGATAGATCGCATTCGCCGCGCCGTCGAAGCGCAGGTCAGCGAGCGCGGCATCCACCGCTTGCACCGCGCGGATCGTCTCGCCGATGATCCATTTGTTGACCGCCAGCGTAGACACCGGCGCCACGGGCGATGTGCTCGCGACAATGCCGTTGCCCTGCGCGAACCGCGCGGCGTTCCACAGCTTCGTCGCGAAGTTGCGATAGCCCTCGACGCGCTTCTCATCCATCTTGATGTCGCGGCCCTGGCTCTCCATCGCCGCCATGAAGAAGCGCAGGGCGTCCGCGCCATATTTGTCGATCAGGCCGAGCGGATCAACGGTATTGCCCTTGGACTTGGACATTTTCTGCCCATCCGCCGCGCGCACCAGCCCGTGCAGATAGAGTTTGCGGAAGGGCACATCGCCCATGAAGTGCATCCCCTGCATCATCATCCGTGCATCCCAGAAAAACAGGATGTCGAAGCCGGAGATCAGCACATCGTTGGGGTAGCGGCCGTTGAGGCTCTTAAGCCCCTCCCCTTCAGGGGAGGGGTTGGGGTGGGGGCTGTCCCCAAGCGCGTCGGTCTCGGTGAGACTGACAGTCCCCACCCCCACCCCCAACCCCTCCCCTGAAGGGGAGGGGCTTGTGCCGCCATCACCCGGCCACCCCATCGTCGCAAACGGCCAGAGCGCGGAGGAGAACCAGGTGTCGAGGACGTCTGGGTCGCGGCGAAGAAATAATGTCCTTACATTGCTTTGACGACCGCCAATATCCTCGCCGGGGCCAACTCTGCCAACGACCCGATTACCCAATCGAGAGTCTTCTGGTTCGATAAAATCAATTTCGAGATCAATGCCATCTTCGGATAAGTAATGACCTAGGGCAAGTCGACCGGCTTGTTCCTTGGTCTCTGCTACAAAGCATGTTTCGTCTGGCCCATACCAAACCGGAATCCGGTGCCCCCACCACAATTGCCGGCTCACACACCAGGGCTGGATATTTTCCATCCAGTTGAAGAATGTCTTTTCCCAGCTCTTGGGCACGATCTCGATCGCGCCTGAGCGGACCGCCTCGATCGGGGCCTTCGCCAAGGTCGCCGCGTCGACATACCATTGGTCGGTCAGCCACGGCTCGATCACCACGTTCGAGCGATCCCCAAACGGCGTCTGGATCGTGCGGGGTTCGGCGTCGTGCTCCACCCCTTCCTTGTCGATGTGCGGGACGAGGAAGCCATGCTCCTTCATCCACGCGACCGCCATTTCGCGCGCGCCGGGGATGCCGTCTTTCTTGAAGCGGTGGAGGCCGATAAAGGCATCCGGGATATCGCCGCACTGCACGACATTCGCCTTGGCATCGAACATGTTGAGCATGTCGCCCGCCTTAATCCCGGCGCGCTTGCCAACCTCGAAATCGTTGAAGTCGTGGCCCGGCGTGATCTTCACCACGCCCGAACCAAGCGCCGGATCGGCATGATCGTCCGCCACGATTTCCAGCAATCGCCCGGTAATCGGCTGGATCACGAATTTACCGATCACTGACTGATAACGCTCATCCACGGCGTTCACGGCAACGCGCATATCGGCCAGCATCGTCTCGGGCCGCGTCGTCGCCACCACCAGATGACCGGTGCCGTCGGGCAAAGTCACGCCATTCGCGAGCGGATAGCGGAAGTGCCAGAAGCTGCCCTTTACCTCGTGCGTCTCGACCTCAAGATCGCTGATCGCGGTGCCGAGGCCCGGGTCCCAGTTCACCAATCGCTTGTCGCGGTAGAGCAGGCGGGTGCCGTCTTCCTTCTTCGTGTTGTAGAGATCCACGAAGACCTTGATCACAGCTTTGCTGAAATGCGGGTCCATCGTAAATTGACCCTGATACTTACCATCCAGTCCGCGCTCGTTTGCACGGTAGTCCCACGCCATCGAGCAACCGAGCCGCCGCAGCTGGCCGGTAATCTCCCCGCCGCTCTCACGCTTCCAGTCCCAGACTTTTTCGACGAACGCCTCGCGCGTGTAATTGGTGCGCTTGTCCTGTTTGGCGGCGAGCTGCCGCTCGACCACCATCTGCGTCGCGATGCCGGCATGATCGGTGCCGACCACCCACAGCGCATCCTTGCCCTGCAGCCGGGCATGCCGCGTGAGAATATCCTGCAGCGTGTTGTCCAGCGCATGGCCGATATGCAGCGATCCCGTCACATTGGGTGGCGGGTTGACGATCGTCCACCGTTCCGCACCCGGCCGGTCGGGATGGAACAGGCCGTTCTCCTCCCAATGCGCGTACCAGCGTTGCTCGATTTCGGCGGGGTCGAATGTCTTGGGAAGCTCGCTCATGCCCCTGCCCTTAACTGGCAGTGGCGCGCTTCGCTAGCCTGATGCTGCGCTGCGTCAGACGGGAGCGCTCAGCGGCCCCGGGTAATGCGCGCGATTTCGCGGGCGACCATCTCTTCAACCATGCCGGGCAGCTTGGCATCGAGCCATTCCCGCAGCATCGGCCGCAACATTTCGCGGACAAGGCCTTCCAGCGTTTCAGGGGCCGGGGCTTCGGGTGCGGCAGCCGCAACAGGCTTTACGACCAAACGCGACAGCGTATCCAGCGATCCACGGCTTGCCTGGGCCGCACTTTCAGACAGAATCGAATCGGTCGACAAGGCAGCCTCCACGCGTTCGATCAACGTAGCGTCATCCTCAGCATCATCGGTCACCGGATTGCTGAGTTCCAGAATGTCCGCAGGATCGGCCAACCGGGCCCGCGACGACAGCGGCGATGCAACTGCTGGCGCGGGCTGCGGCGGGTTACGGGGCGCACGACGCGATCGCACGGCGCCGCCATTGTCGCCATCTTCCGCAATGATCCGCTTGATGGAGGAAAGAATGTCTTCCATCGACGGTTCGGCGCTAATGTCCCCCATGATTGCCGTCCCTTGCCTCAGTAATCGCCGTTAACGATCCTTTGGAGCCGTACCTGCGGGATTAGGGGTGGCACTGTCAACCGTGGGTGCGACAATTGCGGTTTGTGCGGGGGTCTTCGCCGTGCTGGTCGAGACAGCTTCTGCCGGGCGACCATATGTCCAGTCCAACAAGCTATTATGGACGCGATCGTAATTGGCGACCGGGTCATAAAGCGGGCCTGCATCAAGCCCCAGATCCTTCGCCTCTGCATGCCCCGTCGCGGCGAGCAGCGCGAACCCAGCAACATAGGCATCGCGCTGCGCCGTCACCAAGGTGACGCGCGAATTGAGCAATTCCTGTTCGGCGTTCAGAATTTCCAGGATCGTGCGGTTGCCGACGCTGTTTTCCGCCTTCACGCCTTCCAGCGCGAGCTTATTGGCCTCTACTGCGATCTCGGCTGACTTGATGACTTCAAGCGACGACTGCCAAACGGCAAAGGCCGATCGAACCTGCGCAACAACACCGCGCTCTGCTTCGGTGAGCTGTTCAAGCGCTTGGCTGCGCCGCGCCTGTGCCTGACGGACGCGCGCAGCCGGGCCGCCGCCCTGATAAAGCGGCAATGTCATCCGCAGGCCAAGCTGAGCCGTACGGTCAAACTGCGGGAATGAAACCCCTGAGATGCCGGCACCAAGCGTGCCTAGAAAATTGGTATATGTCCCTTGGACAAAGGCATCCACGCGCGGCAGCCGTTCAGATTTGGCAACACGAATATCATATTTGGTCGCATCGCGGGCTTTCTTGGCGGCGAGCAACGTCGGGTTGTCAGCCAGCGCGATTTCAACCGCCATATCGGGATCGCTCGGTAAACTGGGCAAGGGCGGCGGCGTCTGAAGCGTTCCGGGGGGCGATCCGACCAAACGAATGTAGGATTCACGACTGGAGATCAGCCGCGCCTCGGCACTTTGCAGCTGGCTGCGCGCCAGCGCCAGTCGCGCGTCCGACTGGGCGACATCGGTGCGGGTCAGGTCGCCGACCTGGAAGCGGTCCTTGGACGCCTGCAAATTGACTTCGAGGACACTGGCATTTTGCTGGTTGAGCCGTACGACGGATTCGTCGCGGATCACATCCATATAGGCGCCAACCACGCTGGTGAAGAGATCAGCTTCGGTCCCCCTGAGCGACGCCCGTCCCCCTTCCACCCGGGTATTGGCCGCCGCAATAGCATTCTTGATCGCTCCACCGGCATAAACCGGGACGGTGAAGCTGCCCTGCGTGTTGGTCAATCTCGACGGCGCGGTAAAGCTGGAGACGGACGTAACGAAGTTTTCGCTGTAAGTGCTTTGGAGCTGAACAGCCGGCAAACCGGGGGCACGTGCAAGCGGTACATTTTCGTCGAGCGCCCGAACATTGTCACGCTGCGCGGCAAGGGTCGGGTTCGTCTTATATGCCTCAACAAGCGCCTCTCGCAGCGTTTCAGCAGACGCTGGCATCGCCAGCGCAATCAGCGCCACCCCCGCCAAAATCCGAGACTTGACCATAGAAACATAAGGCAGAGAGACCATAACGAGAGGCTTCCTCAAAAAACAAAATCCTGGGGAACGGCGAAGCCTGGCAAGGCGACGCAATCAATATCCGCGAAATCGATCAGCCCAAAGCCTCCGGCACTGCGCTGGCCCATGGCAAGCCTAGTCACACCGCGATCGATAATGCCGCTCACCGCGCGCCCACCAATTGCCAATTGATCGATCAACGTCTGCGGCAATTTGGGCACTGCGCCATCAACAACCAGCACATCATAAGGAGCGCCATCGGCATAACCACGCTCAAGTGGCCCGTCGATGAGCTGAACGCGGGCATTGCCTTCCAAAGCCCGTCGCGCAATCGCCATCAATGCCGGATCGCATTCAACTGCGACGACGAAGGCCGCGATTTCAGCGAGCACAGCGGCTGTATAACCGCCTGCTGCGCCGATCAGCAGCACCCGATCGCTCGGGCTAACCGCCGCTTCATTCAGCAATCGCCCCGTCGCGATCAGCACATTCGCCGCGCGGCCAGCGCCGAGTGGCAGCGCGGTATCACGATAAGCCAGGCCCGCAATTGTTTCCGGTAGATAGGCTTCGCGCGGTACCCGGCCCATCGCCGACACCAGCCGCGCATCGCTGACCGAATTGGTGCGAAGCTGGTTCGACACCATTGCCTGGCGCATCGCCGCAAACTGGCCCTGATCAGCTATCGTCACCACACAACCCCCTTGGCACAACCGTTTTATATATGCAACACACCTTCGCCGCTGACCGGCTTGTATATCGGGCGAGCGCTACCGCCAAGCCGGAGTGGAATTTTACTCGAACACGGTTGGCCGCCCCTAATCATTGGCCCTTAATCATTGGCACAGAAGCAACCTTGTCGGCGCAATGACGGCAACCCAGAAAAAAAGGCCCCGCGCATAGACAGCGATTTTTGAACGTTTCGGATCAGACACAAAAGTGCCAATGCCCATTCTGGCCGAATTTGTCTATGATTTTACAGTGTTTTGTGGGAAGTTTTACAATTGGATTTCTCCGAACATTGCTTGCTTCGGTCGCCTGATTGTCTGGATTGCCGGGCGATCGGCAGCCGAAGAGCTGCAGAACAAAGCATGATCATCGACTTTCCAAGGGTTGGCGCGAAAACCCGATGTTGACGGCGTCGCAAAAACCCAGCAAACGCGCCGCCTTGGCCCGATGGCGGAGTGGTGACGCAGAGGACTGCAAATCCTTGCACCCGGGTTCGATTCCCGGTCGGGCCTCCATCCTTTTTGTTATCCGTCGTGACTGGCGCTCGCGCAAATTGGCTGCGCGGCCGCCAAGCAGCGCCGGCTGGCGTGGATTGGCAAGCAGCGCAAAGCCGATACCTGCTAAGGAAGAATCAGGCCTGCGCGAGATCCCCGTGCCGCGCCATAGTTTCGGACATCGGCTCGCGCCGTCGCGTTGTCGCACGACGTGCACCCTGTGCGATTGCGCGGCGGTAGGAACTGGGATCAGTCCCATAGCCATCGCGGAAGGCCCGGCTAAAATGGCTCCGGCTGGAAAAGCCGATATGCGCCGCGATAACCTTGACTGGCATATTGGTGGATCGCAGTAGCTCGGCTGCATGGTGCAACCGCGTCTTTGCGACAAACTCCATCGGGCTCATTGCAAAGGCGTGCGAAAACTCCCGCGCAAACGCCGATCGGCTCATCCCAGCGGTTGACGCCAGCGCTGCGACGCTATGACGCGATGCAGGCTTATCGAGCACCGCCGTCACTGCTTTGCCTAACCTGGGGTCTCGTAGCGTGCTGAGGAGGCTGGTTTCGTGTTCGCTGCGGCTGAAATGTTTGCGGAGAAGCAACAAAAGACAGGCTTTCATCAACGCACCGGTCAGCGCGCGCGAGCCAAGATCGGGCTGCGCCAATTCCGCCGCCATCAGCCCATAGCTTGCATTGACGATAGGCTCCGCCGCCAAATCTTCAACGATTGGCTTGCGAACTGTATCAAGTAAACCAAATGAACCAGAAATATTGGCGGTGATGAGCCCGCAAATAAAGCGCAAATCACCGTCACCGCCGCCAGTAGCGTCAAATCTTACCATGCCGTTATTTGACTGCGAACAATGATCCATCGCGACCAATTGCCGACCGGGGCAATCATCCGCACCAATAGTTTGAGCCATATGTGGCGGCACCAAGACAACGCTACCAGGCCCACAAATAATGGATGGTTGCCCGGGCACCATCAGATGCATCGTTCCTGATAGGATGTAATGAACTTCTATTTCATCACCGGGGCGTGCAACGAGTTGAATGCCACGATCAACTTCGCAAATCGCAAAAGCATCGACGGCAACATCCAATGTCATCAACAACCGATCGAGCATTCGTTCGGCCATGATATTACTCCTTACACAAATCTTTCTAGACGATGACACATAGACACAAGTCTGCTGTCACCGAAACTAGGTGCTCCCACGGAAGCACTATCGCAAGACGATAAGGCACCTAAGCCGCAGTTTGCAGCAATAATGCAATAATTTCGGCAATTAGCGGATAGCGCCGCCACCCTGGGCACCGCGCGCTAACAAGCGACCGATGGCATCAAACAGGGAGTCCATCGCCACCGGCTTGAACAGCACTTCATCGGCGCCGTCGCGCAGGCAACGGTCGCGCAGATCGACTGCCGTGTCGGCTGTGACGACAATCACGGGCAAGCCCGCTTTGGCGTCGGTACGGGCCCGAATATGGCGAATCGCCGTCATTCCATCCATGCCGGGCATCCGCAAATCCATCAGCACAATGTCATAATCATGCGCATCGATCAGTTGCAAACCTTCTTCAGCGCTGGGCGCGCCCGTCATGGTCGCCCCCGCCACGTCGAGCATGTCTTTGACAACGCGCCGGTTCATCGGATCGTCTTCGACGAACAGCACGTTCACGACCGCGTGCTCGCGGCAAAACCATCAATTTTGAGAGTATCGATCATGTCAGATGCCATATCGCGTCAAGCCGAACGCGATACAAGGCATTGCGTAACGGCAGCGTCAGAACCCTCATCAAACACATATTGTCCGGGCAATTGTCCAGATAATTGTCCAGACTGGGGATAGAGCAGCTCCACCAGCGCATCGCCGCCAATCGGCTTGGCGATAACCAAGGCGAGCCCAGTCGATTCGAGCCGCGTGCGTTCGGCGTCATCGGGCGATGGCCAAAGCAATGCGGCTTGCGTGCCCTTCACCAGGGCCACCGCAGCGACCAGGCGCAATGCCCGATCCATATCCGGTTCAGCGCGGATCGTCGCATCGTCGATCAAGACCTGTTTTGGTGCCTGGGCCGAAATCAACCTTACCGCCTCGTCCGCCGATGCAGCAAACGCCACCTCGCCCGCGCGCGGGGCCAGCAAAGCGCGCAACATGCTGCGCGAAATCGGGTTGCGATCGACAATCAGCAATGCAGGCCCAGGCATTTCGCCACCATCGTCAGCTGTCACTTCGGCGAGGATGAGCGGCAGCGATACGGCGAAGGTAGACCCCTCACCCGCGACGCTCGTAACCTGCACCTCTCCATCCATTGCCCGCGCAAGATTGCGACAAATTGACAGGCCAAGCCCGGTCCCACCAAATTTGCGCGTGGTGCCAGCATCGACCTGACGGAACGATTCAAAGATTACCTCCAGCTTGTCGGCCGGGATGCCAATACCGGTATCGCTGACGGCAATGGAGAGCCGGCCATCCTCGGTCGCCTCGGCGCGCAATGTAACGGATCCTTCGCTGGTGAATTTCAGCGCATTCGACAGCAGATTGAAAACAATCTGGCGTACCCGCGCGGCATCCCCAACTATCATCGCTGGACAGCGATCGAGTTCGACCATGAAGGCGATCCCGCGCGCGCGCGCCTGTTCTTCCCACAAGCGCGATACTTCCCGCAACGTGACGCGCAGGTCCATCGGCACCGCCTCTAGCGTCAGATTGCCCGTTTCCATCTTGGCGACGTCAAGAATATCGTCGACCAGCGCCCGCATCGTCAGCCCTGCGCCCTGCACGACGCTCAACCGATCGCGGGTAGCCGGTGCCAGTTCCTGATCGGCCAGCATCACCTGAGTCATCCCCAGAATGCCATTGAGCGGGGTGCGAATTTCATGGCTTGTGGTCGCCAGAAATTCGGTTTTGGCAGCCAGCGCCTTTTCAAGCGCGACATTGCTGGCACCGAGATCGACGTTGGCGGCCCGCACCTCGTTACGGCTACGTCTAATGGTCACCAACCCAAAGATCAGCATCGCCACGCCAACCGAAGACGCCAGCACGATGCCGATAAAGACAATCCGCTGCTGGCGCGCCCGCGCTTTTTCGAAAGCGACGCTTTGCATCGCTTCGCTTGCCTTTAGCATCGCAATCTTTGCGTCTTTGTTCGCATCGTCAAATCGCGCGGCCATCAATGCCGTGTTGGTCGACGCAGCGAGTTTGGCGGTTTGGTCATCGAGCCGCTTCAGCGCTTCGAGATGAACCAGGGCCAAGGCGGCACGCCCCATTTTGCTATAGGTGAGATACGCCGTTTCATGGGCATCGCGAAAAGAAAGACTGGTTTCCGCGAGGTTTACGCCAGTAAAAGTATGCGAGACGAGATCAGCGGCCTTGCCCAATTGCCCGCGCTGTAATGCCGCCTGGGCTGCAATCGCCAACATTTGATCAAGCCTGGCCTTGCCCTCCCCCTTTGACGTCAGCCGCAGGCCAAGCGCGATGGTTTTATCAGCCTCATCGAGTTGATTGGCCTTTAGCTGGGTACGCGCGATGTTGCGGAGAAAGAAGGTTTGCTGCGCAACGCTTTTCAGCTTGCGAACGATGGCAAGCCCGCGACGATATTCAGCGATCGCCTCGGCATAGCGACCATTTTGCACGAGATAATTGCCGCGATTGTTGAAGTTCGACACTTCAAGCCCGGCATCGCCCTTGTAGATTTCCGCTGATTGGGAATCATATTTCATTGCCGTTTCGAAATCGTCAGCCTCGCGATAGAGCGAAGCGATCTGCTGCAAGGCAATCGCCTGACTGCGCGTTTCGCCAAGCTCGCGGAAGATATTGTGGGCGGTTTGAAAGTCAGCAAGCGCGCTGCCGACCTTGGCGCGTAAAGTGTCTAATTGTCCGCGCGAAACCAGAATATCGGCATGCAATTTTGTCGATTTGCGCTCACCGACGATCGCGGCAAGTGCCATTTCGATCAGAGGCTCTGCTCGATCCACATCGTTTAGGCGAAGATGCGCCTCCCCCTGCAGCCAACGGGATTCAGCAAGACCAAGCACCCGGCGTTCATCAGCAGGGGTCGCCAAAAGCAGTTTCTCAGCCTTTTGGGCCTTAACGAGTGCTGCTGCTGGATCGCCCCGCATCTCATCCTTGGCGGCACCTAGGAGCGCTGTCGCAACCGGTGAGGCGGTCAATGTAGACGCGGACGCAGGTGCCATCACGGATGTCAGCAGCGCAGCGAGCACCAGCAAACCATGGCAAAGCATGATGCGCAGCCGATTTGCGGATTCGCCGCGCCCAAGTCGAACCCCAATCATCGGGCCGTTATCGCTCAAAGCCGTTAAACGAAACCTAAGGCCGCCTAATTCAGGCACTCTTCCAAAAACTCGCCGGGCGAAAGAAGGAAGCGCGCGGATCTGCTGCCGCAATCAAGTGCCGCTCCTCTTCCAGAAACTGCTGAAAGGCATCGATGGAGATTGGCCGGCTGATCAAGAAGCCCTGGACCATATCGCATCCCATCACGCTCAGCAGGGCCATTGCCGCCTGGGTTTCAACGCCCTCTGCAGTTACTTCCATGTCCAGCGCATGCGCCAGATCAATGGTCGATCGCACGATCAGGGGATCGCGGTTGCTGCTCGTCAACTGGGTGACGAACAGCTTGTCGATCTTCAATTCTTTAGCAGGCAGCTGTTTGAGATAGGCGAGCGAGGAGAGCCCTGCGCCATAATCGTCAATCGCCAACGTGATGCCGGTTTCGGCAAATACCTGAAGATGCGCGATGGCGGTCTCAGGATCCCGAATCACCGATGTCTCGGTAATTTCAAAGCCGATACGCGCGCCGCCCGACTGCACCATCTGGCAGGCGCGCGCCACAAAGGTGGAATCGCAGAGCAGCTGGCCGGAGATATTGATGAAGAGCAACAGATCATGCCCGGCGGCGGCCAGCATCTTTTGATCCGCAATGACCTGATCAAGCGTCCAAAGCGTCAACGGGCCGATCGCGTTGGATTCCTCCGCCGCTGGGATGAAGTCCCCGGGCAAAATCAAACCGCGCACGGGATGCTGCCAGCGCACCAGCGCTTCGGCACTGGATATTTCCTGCCGACGCAAATGGACCTTGGGCTGATATTGCAGGAACATCTCACCGCGATCGACGGCTTGTTTGAGGTCGCGAACCAGGCTGACACGATCAAAGGCAGGGGTCCCAAGCGAGAGATCGCGGATCGTCATTCGGTTATCATGGCGCGCCTCAGCCAGCGCCTGTTCGGCCTCTTCGACCAGCCGAACATCTTCAGCCGTTGCAATCGGTGCTGCGGCACCACCAAGGACCAGTTCGATCCGGTGCGGTTCACCGTCCAGATCAATGGCTTCGGCAAAGACGTGCTGCAATCGATCAAAAGCGTCCTGGACATCCTGAATATCGTCGCCGCCGAAGCCAAATTCCAGCGTGGTTCTGCCAACTACCGCCAGGCGCGCGTCAGGCAGATGTTCAGAAACCCGATCGGCAACATCCATGATCAGGCAATCCGCACGCGGCGCACCAAGATGCCGCCGCAAGGGCACGAAGTTCATGATTTCTGCAAAACACAGGAACCGCCAAGGGGCGATCATCGGTAAAGCGTCCGACAAATCGGCAGCCAAGTCGTCCAGGGCAGGCGGCAAGCTTTTGACAATGAACGGCATATCGAGCTGCAGCCCAATATCGCCCGACGCAGCGAGCCCAGACGCGGAGGCGGACGCAAAAAGCGATCGTCGCGTGAGGCGGTCATCCATGTGACCGAGGCCATGATCAGCAGCACGCATCATTCACCTTGGGTTGTACGGCTCAGCCTTGAAAGAAAGGTTAAGCGCCGCTTTCGGGCGCCAAAGCCGTTCAGCGATCTCCGCGCTTTGGCACCGTCGCATTGCATCATGGTTAAAAAAGTTTTAATAAAACAGCGCGTTCGTCATGGACGTAGTCTGGGAGACAAATGATGTTGGATCTTTTTGTATCGCTGTTCCACCAGGAAGAAATGAAGCCCTGGTAAACGCATAATCGGTCCGATTCCCTCATAACAAACTGATATTTCAGTAAAATTTGTTGGAATCGGGCCGATGACACCCGCCCAACAATTGGCAAGCGTTCAATTGTCGCGCTGGTGTACCAATTTGAAACGGTCTCCCGAATCGGGACATATTGCGATTCGTAAACCGCGTGTTTTACGCAGAAATCCCTCATTCAGCGCTTAGCGAAGCGCCTCAATCAGCCGCTCCATAAAGCCAGCGCCGCGCACCCATTGGGCGATTTCCAGATATTCATCAGGTTGATGCGCCTGCTCGATCGAGCCAGGTCCACAGATAATCGTCGAAAATCCCGCCTCCTGAAACTGCCCTGCTTCCGCGGCATATGGGACCATCCGGGGCGGGCCGTTGTCACCGGCCAAGCGGCGCGCCAAATGTTCGGCAGGGCTATCGGGATCAGGCACTAAACAGGGTGTCTTCGATCGCCGCACCACCGAAACGCCTGCGTCCCCAAATTGTGCCTTGATCCTGGCATCCTCGCTTGCGGCCAGGGCGAGAAATGGCGCAACGATCGCCTCCGGATTCTGCCCCGGTGGCGTGCGCAGATCGAACACAAAGCTGCATTTGCCCGCGAGAATGTTGACGGCGGTCCCGCCCTGAATCTGGCCGATCGTGAGCGTGGCGTGTGGCGGCACGAACCCGGATTGTGGATCGCCCTGTCGTTCAAGCTGATCGGCGATATCGGCGAGTTTCTGCATCAATCGCACCGCCACCATATTGGCCGACACACCCAGATGGGTGAGGCTGGAATGCGCTTCATGCCCGGTGACATTGACGATCCAGCTTGAAATGCCCTTATGGCCGGTAACAACCTCCATATTGGTGGGTTCACCGACGATGACCGCCATCGGCGCGGGCAGATTCCGCACGAGTTCGCGGATCATCGACGGGGCGCCGAGACAGCCGACCTCCTCGTCATAGGAAAAAGCGAGGTGAACCGGACGCTCGAGTCGCGCGGCAAGGATATCGGGGGCGGCTGCCAAAGCGAGCGCGAGAAACCCCTTCATGTCGCAGGTGCCGCGCCCATAAAATCGATCGCCACGCTGCGTCAGCGTCCAGGGATCGCTGGTCCAGTTCTGTCCATCGACCGGGACCACATCGGTATGGCCGGAAAGGACGACACCGCCCGCGGCCATTGGTCCCAGGGTCGCATACAAATTCGCCTTGGTTCCCTCCGCATTCATCACCCGATGCGACGCGATACCCAGACCACCCAGCAACGCCTCGACATGGCTGATCAGCGCAAGGTTTGACACACGCGACGTGGTATCAAAGGCGATGAGCTGTTCAAGGATGGCGGTTGCGCGCGTGACGAGGTCAGTGGTCATGCGCCTACCCTAGGCGACTGTGCGGTGCGCGCCAAATTTAGGCCGAAACCGGCTCCCGTCGCACCGCACCAACCGCCGCCTTTGGTTCAGGATTGGAAAACACCATCTCGTCATCCACCGACCCAAAGCGCAGCGCGGTCAAGTCTTTCAGATAATTCTGATGCACTTGCCAGGGTTGCTTGTCGCCCTGTTTGGGGAAACGTTCCATCGCGCGGGTGACATAGCCCGAGGTAAAATCAAGGAACGGCGCTGCCTCCAGATCGCCCGCGATGCGCGGCGTGGCTTGCCGCAGGCCCCGCTTTTTCATCGTATTGAGCAAGCGACAGACATAGGCGCAGGTCAGATCAGCCTTCAGCGTCCAGGAGGCATTGGTATAGCCGAAGGACGAGGCGAGATTGGGCATGTCGCTATACATCATGCCCTTATAATTGAATGTCTTGGCGAGATCGCGCGGTTGCCCGTCAACGGTGAAGGCGACGTCGCTCAGCAATTGCAGCTCCAGCCCGGTCGCGGTGACGATGATGTCAGCATCCAGCCGCTTGCCCGACGCCAGCGCCACGCCCGCGGTGTCGAAATGCGCGATCGTGTCAGTCACGACCGACGCGCTTCCCGCCTTGATTGCATCGAACAGGTCGGAATCGGGCACCAGGCACAGCCGCTGGTCCCAGACATTGTAGCGGGGTGTGAAATGCGCAGCGATCGTCTCGCTTGGCAAATGTTCACCGAGCATCGTCAGCACGCGCTGCTTGGCCCGGACCGGATGCTTGCGGGCCGCGTTGTAGAAATACATGCCGAACAACACGTTGCGCCAGCGCACCAGCGCATAAGCGAGCTTTGAGGGCAGCAATTTCCGCAGGCGATTGGCCAGCGCATCCTCTGACGGGCGCGAGACGACATATGTGGGCGAGCGTTGCAGCATCGTTACATGAGCGGCGGTCTGCGCCATTTCGGGCACGATCGTAACGGCGGTCGCGCCAGAGCCGATCACGACAACATTCTTGCCGGCATAATTGAGCGTGTCGGGCCAGAATTGCGGGTGGATGATCTGCCCGGCGAAATCGGTCGCGCCCGGAAAATCGGGCATATGGCCCTTGGCATAGTTGTAATAGCCCGAGCACATGAAGAGGAAATTGCAGCTATACTGTACCTCGCGCCCCTCGGTGACGGCGGTCACCGTCCAGCGCGCGTCTTCGGTCGACCAGCTTGCAGCGGAGACGTGGTGGTTGAAGCGGATATGCTTGTCGATGCCGTATTTGGCGGCGGTGCGCTTGACATAGTTCAGGATGTTCGGCCCGTCAGCAATCGCCTTCGCCTCGGTCCACGGCTCGAAAATATAGCCGAGCGTGTACATGTCCGAATCGGAACGAATACCGGGATAGCGAAACAGGTCCCAGGTGCCGCCCATGTCAGCGCGGCCTTCAAGGATCATATAGCTGCGGTCAGGGCTTTTGTCCTGCAGGTGATAGCCTGCCCCGACCCCGGAAATCCCGGCCCCCACCACGATTACGTCGACATGATCCATTGTGGCACCTCCTGTGCCCATACCTGATATTCGATTTTCCAGCAGGGTGCAAAGGGAAGCGACGTCAAACCTGCCGTTTCCTCGGTTATTGTGCTGCCAACCCTGCTATTGCGGCCACAACCCAATGCGGCCAAATTGCGTACTCATCGCATCAAAGCGCGAGACATCGCCCGCTCCCCTGGCGATCATCATCGCTCCTTCTAGCGCGGCGAACAATGCCATCGCGTGGTCCCGCATCACATCGCTATCGGTTGGCGCGCTGGCGGCGCGCCCGAGCATCGTGGCAAGCCAGGTCACATTGAGATCGATGAAGCGGCGTACTTCGGCTTTGACCTCGGGCGGAACAGCATCGGTTTCTGCGGCCAGCATGCCGCAAAGACACATCTTGCCATCCTGTTCCAGCGTAGCCCGGATCGTAGCGACATAAGCAGCAAGCGCCGCACGCGGATCCGGTCGCTTCTGGTCGATTGCATCAAAGTGCGCGACCAGTCGATCCGTATAGCGGCGCGCGACCGCCGCCGCCAAATGCCCCTTGGTCGGGAAATGATAATGCACGCTCGCGCTCTTGATCCCGACGGCCGAGGCCACGTCACGAAAACTGAGACCGTTATAGCCGACAGCCTGCATGATCTGCTGTGCAGCATCGAGAATAGATGAGGCGGTGGCCGCCGGAGCAATGGTCATTCAGATAATTCTACCTATCGTTAGATAGCCGTTGACGGGCTGGGACATTGAGGCCACAAAGGCCCGCCTATCTATCGATAGGTAACAAGCCCCGTAATTGCAACCAACAGGAGAGCCCATGTTTTTCCATGTCATGGTGGGTGCCACCGATCTTGAAGCCTCAAAGACATTCTATGATGCAACCCTTGCAACGCTCGATATCCCGAGCAAGGGACAGTTCCGCGCACAACCGCAAGCCTATATGTATGGCGATCCCGCAACTGGCCTGTTCTTCATCACTGACACGATCGACGGCAACCCGGCCACCCATGCCAATGGCGGCACGATCATGTTCAGCGCCAAATCCAAGGATGCCGTTGACGCGTGGTATGCCGCTGGCCTCGCCAATGGCGGCACGGCCGAAGACGCTCCTGCCCCGGCTGGTCTGCCGGGCGCGACCATCGCGCGTTTGCGCGACCCAACGGGCAACAAGATCGGCGTGATCACCTTCGCCTGATCCGCCACCTGGCGACGGTCGCGATCGGCGCGACCGTCGCTTGCGGCAAGCCGGATCTGCGCGCCTTCGAATAGCTGCGCGCGTACCGCATGAGGCCGATGGCTTATTTCAGCCGCAGCGCTGTCGCTATATCGGCCCAACGGACCAATTTGAAATTTTGCGCTTTCGGGGCGTTGTCGCCGTCTTGGGCGATCATCAGGCCGTGTCTGAAATCGCCGCCATAATTGGCAGTCGAAATTTCAATGCCGTCGGTTTCGCTGGTGCCGCCAATCGCGCCATTGGCCGTGATCCGGAAGCGACCGACATAGCGGTAATCGGGCAAGCGCCAGGCCGCATAGGCCGAATCGCCCTGGCTCGACGCGATCAGCCAGCCGCGATTGCGTCCCTTTGCGGCAATCGCTAGCCCCTCGACATCGGCGATCAGCTGCACGCCATCGACGCCGGCGAGCTTGATCGGCGTGATCGGCGCATCGGGCGCGGCACCAAAGCGCCAAATGCCGACATCCTCCTCCGCGACATAGAGCGCCGCGGTACGATCATCAGCCACACAGCCTTCTGATTGGGTGGCGAGCTTCATCGTGCGGACCGGGATGGCCGTTGCGGTGGCACCGGCGGTGTCGATCCGCAATTGGATGATAAGCCCGTCCTTGCCGACGACAAAGGCATAGAGCCTGCGGCCAGCGCGATAGAGGCACAAGCCATAGGGCTCCGCCATCGCGATCGGCACGCGCGCGATTTCGGTCAGCGTCGCGGCTTTGCCATCGAGCGCGAACAGCGCCAGCCGCCCGTCGCCGATGACGTTGCGGTCACTGGCCGCGACCAGGATCGCGCGCTTGCCAGCGATCATGACATTGCTGCGCAGATCGACATTGTTGACTCGCCCGGCGGCGATGGTCGAGCGGAGATGGCCATCAAGGCCATAGACGTTGAGCCCGGCCTTTTTGTCGGTTGCAACGATCAGGCTCTTTGCTGGATCGGCCGGGTTGCGCCAGATCGCAGGATCATCGGCGGCATCGTCGATACTGGCAACGGCATCGGTTTCGCGCAGCGCGGGAACCGAGCGGGTGAGGTCAGCGCCGCCTGTCTGCATGGCAGCTGCGGGTCCGGATCCCGCCAGCAGCATCGCCGCCAGCCCCGCCACCATCATCGCCGCCAGCGGCGTCCATCGCATACCCAGCATCACTTAATTCCCCCGCCCCCATGTCGCCCCCTTGGGTGGCGGTGATGGCAGCGCGATGACAGGCAAAGTGAAATGTTCGATCGAGCGCACCGCACCGCCCTTCAGCAACAACATGTTACAAATGATTCACCAAACGATCTTCCAGACGTCATTCAGGCGTAACCTGCCGACGCCAAGGGACCGCTGCGGTGCAACAACGGGCACCAGATCAATACAGAATCACACACGATCGTCGGGGGACTAAT
Organism: Sphingomonas sp. 28-62-20; assembly: GCF_002281505.1. NCBI lineage: Bacteria > Pseudomonadati > Pseudomonadota > Alphaproteobacteria > Sphingomonadales > Sphingomonadaceae > Sphingomonas > Sphingomonas sp. 28-62-20. The sequence goes on along the minus strand of NZ_NCGH01000006.1, from coordinate 81,060 downwards.
AATGTCGGGGAATACAGTTGGATCGCCGCTGGTGTCGGCGATGGCTTTGGCGTGGGCATCGGTTTTCCTGCCAGTTGCGGCACAGGCCCAACAAGCAGCTTCGCCCGAAAGCGCTGACGACATCATCGTCAATGGCGAGCGTCCGATTGCTGAATCGGAAGCCAGGGCACTGAAGATCCAGAGAAATTCTGATTCGCTGGTGACCGTGTTGTCGGCAGACTCCGTCGGCCGCCTGCCCGACCAGAACATCGCCCAGGCGGTCGGTCGTCTGCCGGGTGCTGCGGTTGAACGCGATCAGGGCCAGGCGCGCTATATCTCGCTGCGCGGTCAGCCGAATTACTGGACGACGCTGTCATTTGACGGAATCAACGTCGTCAGCCCCGAAGGCCGCGACGCACGCTTCGATTCGATCCCGTCGGCAATCGCATCGCAGGTCATCGTGTCCAAGGCCGTGACGCCGGAAATGCCCGGTGAAACGGTTTCGGGTAACGTCAACATCGTCACGCGGTCAGCGTTTGATTACGCTGGTGCACATGTGATCGGCAAAGCCGGGTTCGGCGTCGCCCAACTCGGGAGCCGCAACCAGTATGAGGCGTCACTGGTCGCTTCAGACCGGTTCAAGATCGGCGAAGGCGAGCTGGGCGTGCTGGTATCGGGCAGCTATTTCGAGCGTGGCCAGATCACCGACAATTTCGAAGTCGATTATGAGCGCGTTGCGCAGGATCAGCGTCCCGGCAACCAGTCCCGCTTTTGGGCGCATGAGGCCGAGAACAAGCTGTATCGCCTGACCCGCAAAAACTGGTCTCTCACGGGCCGGCTCGACTACAAGCCTGATTCGGACAACACCATTTCGCTGCGGTCGATCTACACGATCTTCACCGACGATGAGGCACGCGACAATTACCGCTTCGATCTCGACGATCGCCAGGGTGATCTGGTCGCCAATGCCGCCGCCTGCACGCCGACCTTCAATCCGACACCAACGACCAGCGGTTATGCCGATATCTGCATTGGCAACACCCCGCAGGTTGGGACCGTCTACGGCGTTGACATTCGCCAGCGCGCGACGCTGCGCGCCTTCCGGCAATCAATCTCCACCAGCACGCTGTCCGGTGATCATGACTTTGCCGATGGCTGGCACCTGATGTGGTTGGGCAACTATACCCAGTCGAGGGACGATCGCTCGGTCGTGGGTGAAGCGGCCTATGATAGCCCGACCACGCGCAACCTGCGCCCGACGATCAGCTATGATTTCAGCAATCCTAATCGTGGGGGCACTCAGCTGTTCACCACGACGCAGCTGACTGGCCCGACCCGCTTTCAGGCTGGTGCGCGGGTGACGGCAATCGACAGCTTCGCCAAGGCACCGGTTTCCTTCACCGTGCTCGACGCGGTGGACACGACTGACGCCTATACCGGCAAGCTGGTATTGTCGCGGGAAACCACTTTCCTGGGGAGCAACGCGACGTTCAAGGCGGGCTTCCAGTTCGATCAGCGGACCAAGGTCGCGAACGAAAACAACATCGTGCTCAACACGGCAGCACAATTTGCCACGATCGGCCTGCCCGCGAATTACAACCAGTTCTCTCTGGAACAGCCTTTTCTCGGCAAGATCCCATTGGACTATACGTTCCGCTATTTCGATACCAACCAGATGCGCGCTGTCGCTGCCCAGGCGCGCGCCAACTTCACATTGGCGCCTGTCACGGGGAACAACTATAATGTGCGCGAGCGGGTCTTTGCCGGCTTCCTGATGGGCACGCTGAAATATGACTGGGGTTCGATCCTCGGCGGCGTTCGCATCGAAAACCTGCAGAACCGTGGCATTGCACAGGCAACAATTGGGGCGACCAGCGGCCTGGTCACCGCCGGATCGAGCCAGACGCTGTTTTTGCCCAGCCTGCACATCAACTATAATGTCGATGAAACCAAGAAACTGCGCCTGTCATTCAACTCGGGCGCAGCGCGCGCCGATTATGACCAGCTGCGGCCCAATGTGGTCATCAACGACCCGAACCAGACGATCTCAGGCGGCAACCCTTCCGTGAAGCCCGAACGTGCCTATGGCATCGACGCCTATTTCGAATGGTATCTCCGCCCGCAAGGCTATCTGAGTGTCGGCTTCTTCTACAAGAAGGTGGAAGACGTGCTGTACACCCAGCGGCGGAGCTTTGGGTCCAATGCGCTGGACACCAATGGCATTGATCGGTCGGCCTATCTCTTTTCCGGCATCACCAATGGCGGCGAAGGGCGCTTGTTTGGCGGCGAAGCGGCGGCGCAGCTCCAGCTTGAACCCTGGACCAACGACCTTGGCCTGCCTGACTGGATGGGCGGCTTTGGCGTCACCGCCAACGTCACCGTCAACGACAGCCAGGTCACCAAGCCGGCCACCGGGACCATTCCAGCCCGCCGGGTGCGGTTGCCGGGTACGTCGGACGTGGTCTACAATATCGGCGGCTATTACGAGAAATACGGCCTTTCGTTCCGCCTGCAATATCAGAAGCGCACCAACTGGCTCGATACCATCGCCGATGACCTGACCGATGGCGGCGACACCTATTGGGCGACCGATGACGAAATGGATTTCTCGGCGCGCTATGCGATCAACAAGAACTTCGAAATCTATTTTGATGCCACCAACCTGCTCGACCAGCCGGGGCGGCGTTTCTCCGAACCAGGCAATTTGCTGACCGCAACGGGCACCCCGACGCGGTTCGCAACGGGGCAGACAATCGAATGGGAACGCTTTGGCCGTCGCTTTGCGGGGGGTTTCCGCTTCAACTTCTAACCGTTGTCACGACGGATCATCGAGACGGAAAGGGCGTCCCCAAGCAATTGGGGGCGCCCTTTTTTTGTCATGCTATGTTTAAGTAGCTCAGACTCATTTTCGTAAGCCCCTCCCCTTCAGGGGAGGGGTTTGGGGGTGGGGCGTCTCAGTCTCACCGAGGCTCGGCCCTGCGGATAGTCCCCACCCCAACCCAGCATCAGGTCGGTCAGGCCCCGGCCTGACCTAAACCGTGCGGGGCACGGTTTACCTGATGCTCCTGAAGGGCAGGGGATAAAGGTTATGTTTCATGAGACGCGGTGTCAGCCCGCCTTTGCGCGCGCGCGATAGGCATGCAGCAGCGGTTCGGTGTAGCCGCTCGGCTGACTGACGCCTTCGAACACCAGCGCCCGGGCGGCTTGCAGCGCGATGCTATCCGGACGCCCGGCCATGGGTCGATAAAGCGGGTCGCCCGCGTTTTGCGCATCGACCTTTGCCGCCATCCGCTCGAACGCGGCATCGACATCGGCTTTGGTGGCGACGCCGTGGAGCAGCCAGTTGGCGATGTGCTGTGACGAAATGCGCAATGTGGCGCGATCTTCCATCAGGCCGATATCGTGGATGTCGGGCACCTTCGAGCAACCAATGCCCTGATCGATCCAGCGCACGACATAGCCGAGAATCCCCTGCGCATTATTGTCGAGTTCGCGCGCGACTTCCTCGGCGGTCCAGTTGCGGCCGCCGGCGAACGGGACGGTGAGCAGGCCGTTTAGTGCGGGGATTGCCTCGCCCGCAATTTCCTTCTGGCGGGCGAACACATCGACCTTGTGATAATGCATCGCGTGCAACGTCGCGGCGGTGGGTGACGGCACCCAGGCGGTATTGGCGCCGCTCATCGGGTGGCCGATCTTCTGGTCCATCATGTCGGCCATCCGGTCAGGCGCGGCCCACATGCCCTTGCCGATTTGTGCGCGGCCCGACAGCCCGTGGGCGAGACCGATGCGGACGTTGCGGTCCTCATAGGATTTGATCCAGGCGCTGGTCTTCATCTCCGCCTTGGGGATCATCGCGCCGCCGTGCATGGCGGTGTGCATCTCGTCGCCGGTGCGATCGAGGAAGCCGGTGTTGATGAAGACGATGCGGTCCTTCACTGCGTTGATGCAGGCCGCGAGATTGGCCGAGGTGCGGCGCTCCTCATCCATCACGCCCACCTTCACCGTGTGGCGCGCGAGGCCGAGCAGATCCTCGACCGCGTCGAACAGCGCGTTGGTGAAGGCAGCTTCCTCAGGCCCGTGCATCTTGGGCTTGACGATATAGACGCTGCCGGTGCGGCTGTTCTTGAGCGTGCCGAGGCCGCGCAGATCGTAGAGCGCGATCGTCGAGGTCATGATCGCATCTAGAATGCCCTCGGGCGCCTCGCTGCCATCGCCGAGGTGAATCGCGGGCGTCGTCATCAGATGCCCGACATTGCGCACGAACAGCAGCGAGCGGCCGGGGAGCGTGATGCTGGTGCCGTCAAGCGCGGTGTACGTCCGGTCGGGGTTGAGCTTGCGGGTAAGCTGTTTCCCGCCCTTCTCGAACGTCTCCTCCAGATCGCCCTTCATCAGGCCAAGCCAGTTGGTGTAAGCCGCGACCTTGTCCTCAGCATCGACCGCCGCGATTGAGTCCTCAAGGTCACAGATTGTGGTCAGCGCGGATTCGAGGATCACATCGGCGATGCCCGCCGGATCGGTCTTGCCGATGGCCGAGGTGCGATCGACAACGACCTCGATATGCAGCCCATTGTGGCGGAAGAGCAGCGATTCCCCTGCCCGCCCGACCAGCTGCGACGGATCGGCAAGCACAGGCTCACCACCCGCAAAATCCACCCAGCTGCCCGAGGCCAGCGGCACCGCCTGATCAAGAAACGCCTTTGCCGCCACAATTACCTGCGCGCCGCGTTCGACATCGTAACCGCCCGACTTGGCCGCGCCCGGCAGCGCATCGGTGCCGTAGAACGCGTCATACAGGCTCCCCCAGCGCGCATTGGCCGCATTGAGCACGAAGCGCGCGTTGAGGATCGGCACGACCAATTGCGGCCCCGCCATCGTCGCGATCTCAGCATCGACATTCTGCGTGCCGATCGTGAAGGGCGCTGGCTCGGGCACCAGATAGCCGATCGCGCGCAGAAACGCCTCGTCGACCGGCTCACCCGCCTTGTAGCGCGCATCGATCTGCGCCTGCAGCGCCTCACGCTTGGCGAGCAATGCAGCATTCTCCGGCGCGAACTTGGCGAAAATGGCCGCCACGCCCTGCCAATAGCCGTCCGTTGCAATGCCCAGCCCCGGCAGCACGGCGCCCTCGACAAAATCGGCAAGCTCGGCAGCGACCTTCAGGCCGGCGCGATCGACGGTAACGGACATGATTCCTCCTTGAGTGGGCAAGATGATCGGCCTGGGGAGGCGCGTGTCGCTTAGGCCAAGCGGCCCACCGGCTTCAACCCCGTTCGGGTGCCAAACGCGCCGCCGCTGCCTCGATCCGTTCGAGCATCGCGGCGAACTGCGCCATTTCCTCGCCCGAAAACCCGCCGAAAACCGCTGCCTCCAGCGCCAGCGCCTTGGGCGCGACGCTTTCGTACAGCGCTTGCCCCTCCGCACTCAGCGAAAGCAAATGTGAACGCTGGTCATCCGGATTGGCGCTGCGCACCACCAGCCCGCGATCGACCAGCGCAATCGCCGCGCGGCTGACCGTCACCTTGTCCATCTGCGTTGCCACACCCAGCGCCTGCTGCGTCATCGCCTGCCCTTCAGCGATCACTGCGATCAGCCGCCATTCGGGGATTTTGAGGGCGAAAAGGGCCTGATACGCCGTCGCCACCGCGCCGGACACGCGATTCGACGCGATCGACAGGCGATAGGGCAGGAATTTGTCGAGCTTGAGCTGGGTCATGCGGGCGGTGGTGCCACCGCCATGGGCTTCCTGGCAACAACCGCGATCACCAGCGCCGCCGCCGCCGCGATCCACAGTGCATCGCTGCCGACCAGGATGAACGCCACCGCCCCTGCCGCCCCACCACCGAGCAGCCCGCTCCACAGCAGGACATGCGGGATCCAGCCCCAGCGGTCCTCCCCCGCCAGCGCCGCCGCGAGCATCTGCCCGATCTTGACCAGCCGCCCGGTCATATAGGTGAGCCCGATCCGCACCTCGGTCCCCTCCGAGAAGAAGATATTTTCCACCCCCATCGCCACCGCCATCAGCACCGCGGCGGGCCAGAGCAGCTGAAAATCGCCCAGCAACGCTGCCCCGCCGAGCAGCCCGGCGAGCAACAACGGAACGACCTCCCGATGCCGCCGCCCCGCCACCCGCCCGATCAGCGAGCCCGCTATAACGCCGACCAGAAAACTGCCGATCAGCATCGCGGCAATCGCAGCATTGCCCGACATCTCCGCAATCCCCACCCCCAGCCGCGTCGAATTGCCGCTCATGAAGGAAACGAAGAACCCGCCGGTCGCGAGGAAGCCGACGGCATCGACATAACCGGCGAGTGCGGACAGGCCGATGGCGAGGAGCCGGTCGTGGCGGTCGAAGGATTTCACGAGGGGGGTTTAGGGGGTGTGGGGGCGGATGGGAAATGTTGGAATTGGACGCGCGAGGTGTTTGAAAAACTCAGACGAGAGGATCGTGCGCGGCGTCGCCCCCGGCCTGCCTTACTTTGGCAACTGCATCCTTCCAATCCTGCCACATCGCCGGGTCGAGAGGTCCCCCAAAGGCCCCGCTACGATTCAGGCTGCCGAGCAGGATTGCAAGTTCATCATCACTCTTCGAGCCTCGCTCCCAATAAGCTTCAAGGAAAGCGCGCATGGCGTCGAACGCCATCAACTGGTCCAAATCTGGCGACAGTTCGCCGGTCCAAGAAGATGCTTCGGTCATCGCAAGATTGTGCCTGCACTTCCAACTAACGGCAAGTGGCGGGCCGCTGTCGCTACTGTGCGCTACCCGTCACCCCGGCCTCGTGCCGGGGCCCACCGCACCGCCCGGCGCTGCCGTCAGCGGCTCCAGCCCGAGCCCCACCGCAAGATCGTTCCACGCCAGGTTGTCGCGCTCGATCAGATTCCGTTTCCAGTCGCGGCGATGGCGCTTCAATTGCTTTTCGCGGGCGATGGCGGTTTCCATGTCGTCGTAGGTTTCGACATAGACGAGGCGTTTGATGCCGTACTTCTTCGTGTGGCCATCAAAGGTGCCTTCGCGATGCTGGACGATGCGCGCGAACAGATCGGAGGTGACGCCGACATAGACCGAGCCGTTGTAACCGCTGGCGAGAATGTAGACGCAGGGTTGGCTCTCTGGCTTCATGACGCTTTTCTTTGCGGCGAGGTGGGCCCCGGCACAAGGCCGGGGTGACGGTTGGGCTGGTGGAGAGATGCTGCCCCGCTCCAAACTTACCTAGGCATCACCTCAACCACTTTTCGCAGGCGGCGGGGCACACTGGCACGCGCACCCACAACCGCGCCGGCATTGGCAGGCGCGCGGCGGCATGCAGCAGCACATCGCTGGCGCTGGCGCAGGCGGCGCTGGCGCGGGTGGCACCGGCACCGGCGCTGGTGGCAACACGATGGGCTGGAGCGGATCGCGGGCATGATGGCGATGCTGTGCGGGCGGACGCTTGCAGCAGGGGCAATCATGCTCCTCTGCATCGGCATCGCCAGTGCTGCCCTTTTTCTCCTTGGCTTTCTTCAATACCTCGCGCGCGACGGCACAAAATTGATACGCGCAGCCCATCAATTCTTCGACACGCCGATCCAGAAATGCCTGTTCGGTATGATATCGATGGACGAGCATCGCATCGCGCTGCTTGTCCACCGGTTCGCGCAGCACGGGATAGGTAATCGACTGGTGCAGATCATCGAGTTGCTTCGACATCGCCGCAACTTGCGCGCTCCAGTTCGTATACGCCTTGAAAACATTGCTGCCGTGCCAGTGATCGGCAGGCTGGTTGCGCATCTGTTCGACAAAATTCATCGGAATGCTCAGGTCTTCGCGCAGCATACGTACCAATATGCCCAGCCCGACAATATCGCTCGGCGGCGTGCGCAACCGCTGGGCGAAAACGGTGGAAATGCGATTGGAACACCCCCACACCTGATCACACAACATCTTGATGAATTCAGCGGCACGATCCTTATCGGGTTCAGGAAGCCGATCCCTAACTCCCACGATGCCAATCATGATGCGCGTGCCGAGTCCCAAACCGATCGCCGCGAAGAGCAACTGGAGCCAATCAGGAACATCTCTCCAACTGAAAGACGGCACAACCGAAACGCCGTCGCCCGGCGCAGAAGCTGCGGCATTTGCTGCCACGAGGCAGATCGCCCCGCAAAGACTGGTTGCCCCCATCACCACCCCTGCTCCAACCGCGAATCGATCGGCAAACGTTAGGGGTAATGGTTAACAGGCGTAGAGATTTTGTCCTATCCAAATACTTTACCCGAACCAACTTGATCGACGCGCCTATTTGGTAGGATCGATTTTCGGCGTTTATGAGCAACTCGGTAGCGACCTTAACTGCCCGGCTTGGTTCTCTGGTTTCATAGCATCTGATTTTGCCGCGCGGTGGGCCCCGGCACGAGGCCGGGATGACGAAGGGGGGAGCTGGAACGGCTGGACCGCGCGCCGCTCATCCGCTATATAGTTTCATCTGATACCATCTGCCGCCACGGAGACCCCTGCCATGACGACCGCGACCGCCCCCCTCGCCGACACCGCGACCGACAACCCCATGGGCCTCAACGGCTTCGAATTCGTCGAATTCACCTCGCCCGATCCGGAGGCACTGGCCGATTTGTTCGTCAAGATGGGCTTCACCCATGTGGCCAATCACCGGTCGAAGAATGTCCGGCGCTATGCGCAGGGCGACATCAATTTCCTGCTCAACATGGAAAATGCCGGCCAAGTCGCCGGTTTCCGCGACACCCACGGCCCGTCCGCCAACGCGATGGCGTTTCGTGTCGCGGATGCGGCGAAGGCAGTGAAGCTCGCCACCGAACGCGGTGCGGTCGCGGTCGAGGGCAAGGTCGGCCCAGCCGAGCTCAATATTCCAGCGATCGAAGGCATTGGCGGCGCGAACCTCTATCTCGTTGATCGACGCGGCGACACGACCATCTACGACATTGATTTCGAGCCCGTCCCCGGCGCGACCCCCGATGACAACAGCGTCGGCCTGCACACACTCGATCACCTGACGCATAATCTGATGCGCGGGCGGATGAATTACTGGGCGGATTATTACGAGCGTATCTTCAACTTCCGCGAAATCCGCTTCTTCGACATCGAGGGCAAGGCGACCGCGCTCGTTTCCAAGGCGATGACCGCGCCCGACGACAAGATCCGCATTCCCTTGAACGAAAGCCAGGACGAGCATTCGCAGATCGAGGAATTCATCAAGGATTACAAGGGCGAAGGCATTCAGCATATCGCCATGGCGACCGACGACATCTTCAAGACCGTGGATACACTGCGCGCAAACGGCATCCGTTTTCAGGACACGATCGACACCTATTTCGACCTGATCGACAAGCGCCTGCCCGGCCACGGCCATGACGTGGCGGAAATGCGCAAGCGCAAGATCCTGATCGATGGCTCGCCCGAAACCGGCGGCGGGCTGCTGCTGCAGATCTTCACCGAGAATATGGTCGGCCCGATCTTCTTCGAGATCATCCAGCGCAAGGGCAATGACGGCTTTGGCGAGGGCAATTTCAAGGCGCTGTTCGAGAGCATCGAGCTGGATCAGATCCGGCGCGGTGTTATTCCCGCGATCTAGATCCAAGGTGGTTGATGATGCTGGCTTTGCCCTTTTTGATTGCCTTGACCGCCAGCGATCCTGTCGCGGCTGCATTACCACCCGGCGCATGCCGGTTCGCCGCCTTCAAGCGCGTTGCCGAGGGCGAGTGGCGCGTCGTCCGGACCGCGCGCGAGAGCGATGGCACGTTGGTAACGACCAACCGACCGTTCAAGGCAAGCATTCCCAAGGCTGGCGTGATTGAAATGCGCGATGCCGGGGGCAAGCTGTTCCTGCGCATGACACAGACTGACGCAGGCTATCGCTATGAGGAGCCGGATGTCAGTGGCACTTTTGCCGGGGGCGACATCCGGGTCACGTCCTGCAGCGTGCCCGACGCCAACGGCACCCAGACAATCGTCGAGGTCGGTGCCGAGGCAGGAGGCGACGCCAGCGCGCCAAACCGTGTCGACGATACGCTGACCATCGTCAGCGCTGGAGCCGATTCCGTGACCATGACCGGGAGCCTGCGGCCATTGGGATCGCCGGCACCTTATCGCTGGGCGACCACCATGACGTTGATTAAGACGCGATGACCCGCACCGTCCCGCCGCTGACGATCGGCATGACCGGCTTCGGCAACCACTTCGCGACCGAAGCGATCCCCGGCGCGCTGCCCATCGGGCGCAATTCGCCGCAGAAGCCCCCCTTCGGGCTTTACGCCGAGCAACTCTCCGGCACCGCTTTCACCGCGCCGCGTGCCGAGAACCGTCGGTCATGGCTGTATCGCCTGCGTCCCTCCGCTGCGCATCCTGCCTTCACACGATATGATGGGGCGTCGAATTTCTCCCCCGCGATCCCCGATGCCCCGCTCGCCCCCAACCGGCTGCGGTGGGGGCCGATCGATGCGGTGCCCGGTACCGACTGGCTCGACAGCCTGACGACGATGCTCATCGCGGGGGCGGGACCCCTGAGCCAGACCGGCGTCGCGGTGCACCTCTATGCCTGCGACATCCCGATGAAGAGGCGCGCCTTCGTGACGGGGGATGGCGAACTGGTCATCATCCCGCAGGCGGGCCGTCTCTCACTCCTGACGGAAATGGGCCGTCTCGACGTCGCGCCGGGGCATATCGCGCTCATCCCGCGGGGGGTGCGCTTTCGCGTCGAGCTGCCCGACGGCAACGCGCGCGGCTATGTCGCGGAGAATTACGGCGAACCCTTCCGCCTGCCCGATCTCGGGCCGATCGGCGCCAACGGCCTCGCCAATCCGCGCGATTTCGAAACCCCCGTCGCCTGGTATGAAGATGTCGAGGGCGATTTCGAGCTGGTGCAGAAATTCTCTGGCAGCCTGTGGACGACCAACCTCGGCCGATCGCCGCTGGACGTCGTCGCCTGGCACGGCAACCTTGCCCCGTGCCGCTATGATCTGGCGCGCTTCAACACCATCAACACCGTCAGTTTCGATCATCCCGATCCGTCGATCTTCACCGTGCTGACCAGCCCGAGCGACATCCCCGGTACGGCGAATGTCGATTTCGTGATCTTCCCGCCGCGCTGGATGGTGGCGGAGGATACGTTCCGCCCACCCTGGTTCCACCGCAACGTTATGTCGGAAGCGATGGGGCTGATCACCGGCGCCTATGATGCCAAGGCCGATGGCTTCGTCCCCGGTGCGCTGTCGCTCCACAATCAGATGAGCGGGCACGGCCCCGATGTCGCGAGCTGGGAAGCCGCGAGCAAGGCCGATCTCAAACCCCACAAGATCAATGACACGATGGCGTTTATGATAGAAAGCCGCTGGGTGTTCCAGCCGACCGAGCAGGCGCTCAAATCCGCCACACTCGATCCTGATTACGATGCGGTCTGGGCCGGGTTCCCAAAAGCGCAGCTACCCAAATAATTTTCGCGTCGCTGTCGATTCCGCTCCCCTTCGACCGTCTCCTGGGTACGATCGCGGTAGGCGCGGTCGCCTTAGGGAAGGATAAAGCGATGCAATACCTCATGATGATCGTTGAAGACGAAGCCCATTATGCAGCACCCGGCGCCTTCGAAGCGATTGTCGCCAAGCATATGGCGTTTGGCCAGAAGCATGGCGCGTCGATCGTCGGCGGCAACGGGCTGCAAATGAGCACCACCGCCACGACCGTCCGCACCGAAGGCGGCAGCACGAGCATCCATGACGGCCCATTTGCCGAGAGCCGCGAGCAGCTGGGCGGCTATTATGTGATCGAGGCCGCCGATCTCGACGCCGCGATCGCCATCGCCAAGGATGTCCCGCTCGCAGCCGACGGCGCCATCGAAATTCGGCCAGTCCTCGCCCAGGGTGGTTGATCCGCTCGATCGGGCGGCGCGCGCGGATGGCGGCAAGATTATCGCCGCGCTCGCCGCCCGGTTTCGCAATCTCGATATCGCCGAAGAGGCTTTTGCCGAGGCGTGTGCCCGCGCCGTTGCGGCCTGGGCAAACACGCCCCCGCGCGATCCGGCGGCGTGGCTCTATCGCGTCGCGGAGCGCGTGGCGCTCGACCGGGTGCGTCAGGCCACCGTCCGCACGCGCGTGGTTTTGCCCGAACCAGAGCCCGACCCTACCGCGGAGGAACTGATGCTCGACGCGAGCCCGATCCCCGATGAGCGGCTGAAGCTGATCTTCGTCTGCTGCCACCCGGCAATCCACCCCGAAGCGCGCGCCGCGCTGACGCTGCGGCTGGTCTGCGGCCTCAGCGCCGAGGAGATCGCCCGCGCCTTCCTGATCAGCGAACCGACGCTGGCGCAGCGGCTAGTGCGCGCCAAGCGCAAAATCGCGCTGGCGGGGATTGGCTTTGACGTGCCGGGGCCAGAGGCCTGGGTTGACCGGCTCGATGCCGTGCTGAGCACGATTGAGGTCGCCTATGCCCACGCTCATGCCGATGGCGCGGGCAGCGGGCGGCATGCCGATTATGCGACCGAGATGCTGGGCATCACCGGCACGCTCGCCAAAATGCTGCCGAACGAGGCCGAAGTGCTGGCGCTTGCCGCCATGGTGCGCTTTGCCGAGGCGCGTCGCCCCGCACGAGTCAATCAAGACGGGGTTATGGTGCCGCTGTCCGAACAGGACCCGTCGCTGTGGGATGCCGCATTAATTGCAGAAGGGCGCGGCTATTTCGCGGTCGCTGCCCGGCTCAGTCCCCGCGCGCCGCGCGTCGTGGCGGCGCTGATTCACGCCGAATGGTGCGCCCGCGCATCGCTTGCCGAGCCACCGCCTTGGGCCAATATCCTGACTATCTATGACGCGCTGCTCACCGTGCGCGACGATGCGATTACGCGGCTGAATCGAGCCGTCGCACTTGCCGAGGTCGCCGGCTATGAAGCCGCGCTCGACGCCGTCGATGCGCTTGATGTGCCGGGGCTGGCGCAGTTCCTACCCTATCACGCGGTGCGCGCCGGGTTGCTCTATCGGCTTGGGCTGAACGCAGCAGCAAGGGAGGCATATGACGCGGCAATAGCGCTCGGTCCAGGCGAGGCCGAACGGCGCTGGCTGGCGCAGCGGCGGGCCGAAATCAGCTGAGCCGAGTTACTTCAGCTGCCGCTTCACGCTCGCCAGCGTTGCCTTGCCATAAGGCGGCTTGATGCCCGCAAGCTTGGCCACATCGATCTTGGGCTGCTGGTATACCGCCTTGGCATGGCTGAAGGTCTTGAAGCCGTCTGGTCCATGATAACTGCCCATCCCCGATGGGCCGACCCCACCAAAGGGCAGTTCTTCCATCGAGACATGGAAGACGACGTCGTTGATCGTCACCCCGCCGGAAATCGTCCGGTCAGTCACGCGGGTGCGCTCGGCCACATCGGTGCCGAAATAATAGAGGCCGAGCGGGCGATCCTTCGCGTTCACTTGGGCGATGGCGTCGTCAATGCCGTCATAGCGGCGGATCGGCAGGATCGGCCCGAAAATCTCTTCCTGCATGATCGTCATGTCATCGGTAACGTCAGTGACGATGTGGAGCGGCATTTTCCGCGCGTTGCTGGCACCGAAATCCTCATTAGCCGGATTGACCGTCTCGATCGTCGCGCCCTTTTGGCGGGCATCATCGAGCCAGTCGGTGAGCCGCTGAAAGTGCCGATCATTGACGATCGCGGTATAATCGGGATTGGCGAGGACCGTCGGGTACATCGCGCTGGCGGCCGTTTTTAGCCCCTCGACCACCGCGCGCTCCTGATCTCCGGGCACGATCATGTAATCCGGCGCGAGGCAGATTTGCCCGGCATTGAGCATCTTGCCGAGCGCGACCCGCTCGGTCGTTTGTTTGATATCGGCCGATTTGCCGACGATTACCGGCGATTTGCCGCCCAGTTCCAGCGTGACCGGCACGAGATTGTCGGCCGCTGCATGCAGGATGTGCTTGCCGATGCTGGTCGCGCCGGTGAACAGCAAATGATCAAAGGGCAGCGAGGCAAAGGCCTTGCCGATTTCTGGTCCGCCGGAAAGAAAAGCGAGTTCCTCCAGCGCGAAAAATTTCGGGCAAAGCTCCTCGAACAACGCCGCGGTGGCGGGCGTGAATTCGCTGGTCTTGACCATGGCGCGATTGCCCGCGGCAAAAATGCCAGCGAGCGGGCCCATCACCAGCTGAACCGGGAAGTTCCACGGCGCGATCACGCCGATCACGCCTTTGGGCTGATACTCAACCCACGCCCTTGCGCCCAATAGCCCGAGCGGAAACTGCACCGCCCGTGGATCTCGCCGCGCCCATTTGTCGAGCGATTTGATCGCGTGCCGGATCGGCGCGACCGAGCCGCCAATATCGGTGACCATCGATTGTTCGCGGCTGCGATGGCCGAAATCTTCGCTCAGCGCGTCGCAGAAACGATCGGCATTGTCCGCGATCATCGCGGCGGCGCGGTTCAACCGATCCTTGCGGATTGCGATTGGCACCGGCAGTTCCGCCATGAAGGCGGCGCGCTGTTCGGCCAAGATATCCTGCATCGTCGCCATCGCGATTTCCTTCCGTAAGTTCAGCCGCAGCCAATCAAGCCCGCCACCGGCACGATCACGCTGTCATGCCCTTCGTGATCGACGCGCATCGTTGCGGACGGGATCGCTGCGCCATCAGTCAAATCGCCGCGCGTGACGATTTCCATTTCGATCCGCACCCGGTAATCACCGCCGACATAATCGGTCGCTGAAACAAAGCCGCGCTCGCCTGGCCCGGATTGCCCGACGCGCACCAGATCAATAACGGTGCCACCCGGCGCAAAGCGGATCTGCGCCGGGTCGCTGGTCATCATCGCCACCAGCGCGCGGGTTTGGGTTTTCGACCAGAGAAAGGCCGCGCACCCGCTTGGCGGCAATTCCTGTTGCGGGATCGCGCCGATGGGCAGGCCATCAATCGAGATGGGCAATGGCTTTGCGGCGGTCGATTGCGGCGGGGCCGCAGGGGCGATGCTCGCCATGCCGGCCAGAGTCGCCACGATCAGAAGCTTTTTCATGAAGGCAACATTAGCATGGCGATGGCCGCCGGGTAAGCCGCAACCGCCAGCAGCGCACCGAATGGCAGGCGATCGTCGCGCTGCACGCCGCGCCCGCTGAGCATCCAGAACAGCGCGACGCCTAGCCCGATCATGCCCGCCAGCAGCACCACCACCGGCAGCATCTGCCAGCCCAGCCACAGCCCGATGGCGCCGAGCAATTTGGGGTCGCCGCCGCCCAGCCCTTCCTGCCCGCGATAGGCCCTATATCCCGCTGCGATCGCCCACAGCGCGGCAAAGCCAGCGACACCACCGATCAACCGATCCATCAACGGTGGCGCGATGCCGATGAGCCCCGTCGCGATCCCCACCAGCGCCAACGTGAGCGTCAACCGGTCGGGCAGCCAGAAATCAGTGATATCGAGCGCCGCCAATGCCAGCAGCAGCCAACCGAACAGCGCCACCGCAATAGCTGTCGGCCCTGCGATCAATGCGCCTGCCGAGGCGCCGATGGCCAGCGCCGCCAGCTCGATTTGCCAATGCAGCGGATCAATCGGCGCGGCGCATTGGCGGCAGCGGCCGCGCATCGCCAGCGCGCTGAGCAGCGGCACCAGATCGACGGGCCCAAGCACCGCATCGCATGCATCGCAGTGCGAGCGCCCGGCCAGCACCGATCGATCCTGTGGCCAGCGGATGACCAGCGCGGCGATGAAGCTGCCAAGGATCGCGCCCAGCAGTCCCAACAGGCCTGCCCATTCCCATGCGGGCAGCGCTGATAAGGAGGCGGCGAGTTGATCCACGCGCCGTCGATAGGCGATTTGTATTCCGCCCGCCACGGGCCTAAATCGCGGCCAACCCAGTCATTCCAGCGGAGCTTTCCCTATGGCCACCGATCCAGTCGTCATCGTCTCTTACGCCCGCACGCCAATGGGCAGTTTCCAGGGGGCTTTGTCGGGCGCATCGGCAACCGAGCTTGGCGCGGCGGCAGTCGGTAGTGCGGTCGAGCGCGCAGGGCTGTCGGGCGCGGCAATCGAGCGGATCTATATGGGCTGCGTGCTGCCCGCCGGTTTGGGCCAGGCCCCTGCCCGCCAGGCGGCGCTCAAGGCTGGGCTGCCCGATCATATCGAGGCGACCACGGTCAACAAGATGTGCGGCAGCGGCATGCAGGCGGCGATCATGGCGGCGGATGCGCTGGCGGCGGGCTCAGTCGATTTGCTGATTGCAGGCGGTATGGAGAGCATGACCAATGCGCCCTATCTGTCGATGAAGCACCGCCAAGGCGCGCGGATCGGGCATGATGTACTGAAGGATCACATGTATCTCGACGGGCTCGAGGATGCCTATGAACCCGGCAAGCTGATGGGCAATTTCGCCGAGGATACCGCTGCTGCATACCAGTTCACCCGCGAGCAGCAGGATGACTATGCGATTGCGTCGCTGACGCGCGCGCAGAAGGCGCAGGATTCGGGCGCGTTTGACCGCGAAATTACGCCGGTCGAGATTGCCGGACGCAAAGGCAATGTCACGGTCGACAAGGATGAGCAGCCCCTTAAGGGCGATCCCGCCAAGATCCCAACCCTCAAGCCCGCTTTCTCGAAGGACGGCACGGTTACCGCCGCCAACGCCTCGTCGATCTCGGACGGGGCGGCCGCTTTGGTGATGACGCGGCTATCGGTGGCGGAAAAGCTGGGGCTCACCCCCATCGCGCGGATCGTCGCAACGGCGGGCCATGCCCATGCCCCTTCCCTGTTCACCACCGCGCCGGTCTTCGCGATGCGCAAGGCGATGGAAAAGGCCGGCTGGACCGCGAGCGACATCGACTTGTTCGAGGTCAACGAGGCCTTTGCCGTCGTCGCGATGATCGCGATGCGCGACCTGGGGTTATCGCATGACGTGATCAACATCCACGGCGGCGCCTGCGCGCTCGGCCACCCGATCGGCGCCAGCGGCGCACGGATCATGGCAACGTTGATTTCGGCGCTGCAAACGACGGGCGGGAAACGGGGGATGGCCTCGCTGTGTATCGGTGGTGGCGAGGCGACGGCGGTGGCGGTGGAGATGCTGCGCTAGCTACGGAAGCAGAGATCGTAGCCGTCCGGGTCACGTAGCGATAGCTCGCGCGGACCATGCGGCGACGTGCGGGGCGGCTCCAGCGCCATTCCCTTTGCAGTCAGTTCGGCATAGACGGCATCCGCATCGGCGCAGCCCAGCGATAGGCTGACATCGCTATGCCCTGCCCAGCGAGCGGCATCGGGCACTGGTGGCCGCTCGTTCGAATCATAAGCCGTATTGAGCATCAGTTCTACCGCACCATTGCGCAGCCAGCACCAGTGGAAGAAGCGCCCCTCGGTCGTTTCGACCTCAGGGGAATGCTGATAAACCTCGAAGCCCAGCATATCGCGATAGAAATGGATCGATGTCGGCATATCGAACACTTGTAGCAGCGGTATTGCTCCAGTCATGAAAGGCATATGTAGCTCCGATACTTTGGCGGCGATACCACCATACCTGTTACCGCAACGCCCCCGCCACCAGCTTGTGCAGCTTGTTATGCAGCGCATCGTTCGCCGCCAAAAACTCGTTGCGCTCCATCATCTTGTCGCCGCCGCGGAAATCGGTGACGTAGCCGCCCGCCTCTTTCACCAACAGAATTCCCGCCGCGACGTCCCAGCGGCTGAGGCTCGATTCCCAGTATCCGTCGAAGCGCCCCGCCGCGACCCAGGCCAGATCGAGCGCCGCCGAGCCCAACCGCCGGATGCCCGCCACCCCCGGCGCGACCGCGCCGAAGATGCGGGTCCATTGCGCAAAATCGCCATGGCCGAGGAAGGGGATGCCCGTGGCGATCAGCGATTCCGACAGGTCGTTGCGCGCCGATACGCGCAGTCGCTGGTCGGTCAGCCAAGCGCCGCGCCCGCGTTCAGCCCAAAAGCTTTCGTCGGTCAGCGGCTGATAGACCAAGGCCGATACCGTATCCCAGCGGCCATCGGGGCGGGGTTCCTCGACCGCGATCGAGATCGCGAAATGCGGGATGCCGTGGAGGAAATTGGTCGTGCCATCAAGCGGATCGACGACCCAGCGCGGTTTGTTGGGATCACCCGCAATCTCGCCGCGCTCCTCCATGATGAACGCCCAGTCGGGGCGGGCATGGCTCAGCTCTTCATAGATCGTCTGTTCGGCACGCTTGTCGGCCATCGACACGAAATCGGCCGGCCCTTTACGGCTGACCTGGAGCTGCTGAACCTCGTTAAAGTCACGCCGCAAGCGTGGCGCTGCCTTGCGCGCGGCGCGTTCCATGACGGTGAGAAGGCCGGAGTGGGAAACCATTTTTATCTCCTCCCCTCCCGCTTGCGGGAGGGGTTGGGGGTGGGCGTGTCCGCCAGCGGTGTGTGGGAGGAAGGGGTAGCCCCACCCCTAGCCCCTCCCGCAAGCGGGAGGGGAATTCAGTCAGCCCGCTTTACGTAAGTCTGCTCGTACACATCGACCACGATCCGCGTGCCAGCACCAATGTGCGGCGGGACCATTACGCGCACGCCGTTTTCGAGCAGCGCGGGCTTGTAAGAGGACGAGGCGGTCTGCCCCTTCACCACCGCATCGGCCTCGACGATCAACGCCTCGATCGTGTCGGGGAGCTGCACCGAAATCGGCCGTTCGTCGTAAAGCTCCATCACCACGTCCATCCCGTCCTGCAGGAAGGCCGCCGCATCGCCCAGGATCCCCGCGTCGAGGGTGATCTGGTCATAGGTCTGCTTGTCCATGAAGGTCAGCATGTCGCCGTCCCTGAACAGGAACTGGAAATCGGTGGTGTCGAGCCGTACGCGCTCAACCGTTTCAGCCGAACGGAAGCGGACATTGTTTTTGCGCCCGTCGATCAGGTTTTTCATCTCGACCTGCATATAGGCGCCGCCCTTGCCGGGCTGGGTGTGCTGGATTTTCACCGCTTTCCAGATGCCGCCTTCATATTCGATGATATTGCCGGGGCGAATGTCGACGCCGCTGATCTTCATGGGTGTGCCTGTGATGTTGAAAGAGCGAAGGGGACGCCCTTAGCGGCCATGTGCGGTTCCGGCAAGCTGGTGGGCGGGGCAAGCACGCGGCGTGCCCGGTCAGGGATATTGCTGGCGAGCGTGGATGACGGCGAGGATGGTTATCGTTGCAGCCCCTACCGCATAGACGATGATGTAGTTGGGGTGCACCACGGCCTCGCGAGTCCCCGGAACACGGCCCGGTCGATGCGCATAGGGATGATTGGGCAAACGCTCGGCTGCGTCTTCGATCAATATCCGGATTCGCTCGGCCGACGCAAATTTCGATCGCCGATATAGTCGGTGATCAGATCGAGATCGTCGAGACCTCTATTCCTCCAGCTGACGCGCAGCACGCTTGGCTTCCATCTTGCGCTTTATGAACGCCATAGCTTCATCATGCGGGATACACGGCTCCTTGCTGTCGAGCGCCGCCTGCACCTTGGCGCGGAACCAAGCGTCATAGGCCTCCGCCTCTTCAGTGGTGGCGAATTCGGACTCGATGGGCGACAATTTGCTCATGTCGTCCCTATAACAAAAAACAGCGTGCGCCGCTACCGGGCGAGCACCGCGGCAAAGGCCTTGACCGCCGCTTCCTCGTCCCCGCCCCACACCGCTTGCGAGACGGCCAGGAAATCAGCGCCAGCCTCGACCAACGGGCGACCATTGGCAGGCGTAATCCCGCCGATGGCGACGCAGGGAATTTCGAACATTGTCGACCACCAGCTGAGCAGCACCGGCTCGGCATGGTGCTCGACCTGTTTGGTGGTGGTGGGAAAGTAGCTGCCGAACGCGACATAATCCGCGCCGCGCTCACCCGCCTCCATCGCGAGGTGGCGGCTGGCGTGGCAGGTCACGCCGATCTGCGCGCCAGGCCCCAGCTCAGCGCGCGCCTCACGCGGGTCACCATCGCCCTGCCCCAGATGCACGCCGTCCGCACCCAGCCGCTTGGCGAGCGCGATGCTGTCATTGATGATGAAAGCAACGTCATGCTCCGCGCAGATTTTCTGCAGCGGCTCGGCAAGCGCAGCGGCCGCATGCTGGTCAATGTCCTTCGCGCGGAACTGGAAGGCGGCGACGGGCCCTGCCCCCAACGCACGCCGCAAGCGATCCGGGAAGCCACCGCTCACATCGAGCGGCGAAATCAGGTAGAGCTGGCAGGCGGGCCGACGGTCATCGCGTTTGAACTGCGCGGCGAAATCGGGGTCGAGCGGGCCAAGGGGATCGTCTTCGTCTATCATGACGCAGGCCCTACTATAGCCAGCAGGAAACCGTCCCATTTTTTTGCGCCGACCGTTTGCACTGCGGTGGCGGTCAGTCGGGGTTCTTGGCTTACCATGTCGAACAGCGCGCGCGTGCCGATAATGCGCGGGTCATCGCTCGTGGCATCAAGCACCCCGCCCTCGCGCACGACATTGTCGACGATGATGGTTGTCCCTGGGCGTGACAACGCCAATGCAGCGTTCATATAGCCGACATTTGAAGGCTTGTCGGCGTCGATGAAAACCAGGTCGAACGGCCCCTCGCCCGCGGCGATCATTTGGTCCAGCGTCTCCAGCGCCGCGCCGGTGCGGACATCGACCATTGCCGCCAACTCCGCTGCAGCGATATTGGCGCGGGCGATATCGGCATGATGCGGATCAATTTCGAGCGACACTAGTCGCCCGCCGTCAGGCAGGGCCCTGGCAAGGCAGATGGTCGAATAGCCGCCAAGCGTGCCGATCTCCAGGATTCGCCTCGCCCCCGCCATCCGCGCCAGTACATGCAGCATGCGGCCCTGCGCGGGCGATACGTCGATATCGGGCAGCCCGGCGGCGGCATTGGCAGCGAGCGTGGCCGCCAGCACTGCATCCGCGCCGAGCAGCTTGTCGCTGATATAGCTGTCGACCGCCGTCCAAGCAGGGTCCGGCTCGGCGGTCCGCTCGACCATTTATTCCTCGTTTTTGTAGATCGCGACCAGCTTGCCGAGCATCGCCAGTGCGTCGCCGCGGGGGCGCTGGAAGGTGTTGCGGCCGATAATCGACCCGTTGCCGCCGCCGTCACGAATGTCGCGCGCGTCCTGATAGACCGCGTCCTCACCCTTGGCGGCACCGCCCGAGAAGACGACGATACGGCGACCGTTGAAACAGGCATCGGTAACATGCGCGACCCGATCGGCCTGTTTCGACCAATCCTTGCCCTCATACGCCTTTTTCGCGTCTGCTTGCTCGATATGGTCGCTGGGCAGCTTCACCTTGATGATATGGGCGCCCATCAACGCGGCGATATGCGCAGCATAGGCACCGACATCGAGCGCGAGTTCGCCACTCTTGGGCAATTTGCCGCCGCGCGGATAGGACCAGAGCACGGTCGGCAAGCCAACCGATTTGGCCTCGGCAGACAGCTCTTTAATCTCCTCCATCATGTCGAAGACATCGTCCGAACCCGGATAGATGGTGAAGCCGATCGCCGCACAGCCAAGCCGCAGTGCATCCTCAACGCCGCCCGTCAGCGCCTGATTGGCAGCCCCTGCCCAGCTGTTCGAGCTGTTGCATTTCAGGATCGTCGGGATCTGGCCGGCAAATGTGTCCGCCCCCGCTTCGAGCATGCCGAGTGGCGCTGCATAAGCCGAAAGCCCAGCGTCAATCGCCAGTTGATAATGATAATGCGGATCATAGCCCGCCGGATTGACGGCAAAGCTCCGCGCGGGGCCGTGTTCGAAACCCTGGTCGACCGGCAGGATAATCAGCTTACCCGTACCACCAAGATGACCTTGCATCAGGATTCGCGCGAGATTGGATTTCACACCGGGATTGTCAGACTCGTAATTGGCAAGAATAGCCTTCACGGTCGGCGTCATCGATGTTCCCCCTTGTTTGCATCACCAAGCCCCTGCGGCTGTTAGCGGCGCGGCAACAAAGGGGCAACGCCCCAAAAGCGGAAAAAAACAATGGTCTTTAGGCGGGTTCCGCCGCCATTTTGGCGTCTTCGTTGACGGCACGGCGCTCTGCGGTCTTTTCAGCGCGGCTCGCCATCTCATCCCATGCCTTGGCAGCGCGCAAATAGCGGTCGCGAACATTGTCGAGCGTTGCCGTGGCAGCATCGGCGGCAGCCTGCGTCGTTGCCGCCGTCTTCCGGTGCGATGAAGCCATAGCCCTTGTCGGCGTTGAAAAATTTCACGGTGCCAATCGGCATAGTCGTAGTTCCTTGAGTAGATCCGGCGGCACGTTTCAATCATGCAAGCCGGTTGGGGCCGATATAAAGAAGACGGCGCATCGCCCGGCCCCGGCCGATGCGCCGAAGCGGATTACCCGGCCAGCGGCTTCACTGGCGCCTTGCGAAAACGATAAAGCCCGTGGCGCGTCGCGATTTGCGCCGCATAGCCGCGGGCCAAAGCCGCATGGGCCGCACGGGCATTGCGCCCGTTCGCGCGCTGGGCATTAACGAGCGAAATCTGCTCGCGCCGAAAAAGATAATTGAGGTCCAAAGGCGCCGCTCCAACTGGGCTTGTTACGGGAGCGCGCAGGTCTCTCAGTCACGGGAGAAAAAGAAGGGGTACTCGAGTGATGCGGAGGCAATAGCACAGTTGGCGGGATTTGTCGCATCAATAGTCATATGAATAATGGCAATGCCACTGATCAGTGCTTCAACGCCGCCACGCCGGGGAGTTGCTTGCCCTCCATCCATTCCAGAAACGCGCCGCCGGCGGTCGAAACGAAGCTGAAATCATCCGCCACACCTGCCTGATTAAGGGCCGCCACGGTATCCCCCCCGCCTGCGACCGAGACGAGCGACCCATCCTTGGTCAGGGCGGCTGCCGTTTTCGCCAGCGCCACCGTTGCAGTATCGAAGGGCGGCGTCTCGAACGCGCCGAGCGGGCCATTCCAGACCAGGGTTCGGCAGGTCTTGAGCACATCGGCAAGCGCTTCGGTCGCAGCAGGGCCGATATCAAGGATCATCTCATCGGCAGCAACTTCGTGGACGTTGCAGGTCCGCAGACTCGGCGGGTTGGCCGCGAACTCTTTTGATACAACAACATCATAGGGCAGATGAATCGTGCAATGCGCGCGGTCGGCGGCGGTAAAAATCCCCTCGACCGTCGCGATCAGATCATGTTCGCACAGCGACTTGGCGACATCGACGCCGCGCGCCGCGAGAAAAGTATTGGCCATGCCACCGCCGATGATGAGGTGATCTACCTTATCGACCAGATGCGTCAGCACATCGAGCTTGCTGGACACCTTGGCCCCGCCGACCACCGCCGCAACAGGGTGGTCAGCGTTGCCAAGTGCCTTTTCCAGCGCATCAAGTTCTGCCTCCATCGCGCGCCCGGCAAAGGCGGGCAGGACATGTGCCAGTCCCTCGGTTGATGCATGGGCGCGGTGCGCCGCTGAAAAGGCATCGTTCACATAAAGATCGCCCAGCGCGGCGAAGCGCGCGACAGTCGCGGGATCATTTTTTTCCTCACCGCCAAAGAAGCGAGTATTCTCAAGCACGGCGATATCGCCCGGCTGCAGCGCGGCGACGGCGGCGGCATCGCCTTCCCAATCGATGTAGTTGACCGGGCGGCCAAGCACAGCGGCATAGGCCGGCCTGACCCGCGCAAGCGAAGTGTCGGCGCTCGGCACCTTTGGACGACCGAAATGGGAAAGGACCAGGACGATCGCCCCGCGATCTGCCAGCTCGGTTACCGTAGGCAGGGTCGCGCGCAGCCGGGTGTCGTCGGTCACCCGATCACCCTCCATCGGCACGTTCAAATCCTCGCGCACCAGCACGCGCTTGCCGGTGATATCGCCCATGTCATCCAGCGTGCGGAACGGTTTCACGCTATTGTCTCCATCACTTGATCGACCATGATCACATCGCCAACCGCAATCACCCCGCCGGACAGCACGCGCGTGCAAACGCCACCGCGCCAATCCTGCTTTAGCGCCGCCTGAAGCCCGGGCTCGATCGCATCCATCCGCTGGCAGGGATCGCATTCGACCATCACCATCAGCCGGACCTCGCCAATCCGCAGCACCGTCCCTGCAACCTGTGGCAGATCGAGCCCGTCGACCAATATGTTTGCCCGCCGCGCCGACCAGGGATGGCTTACCCCGAGCTCGGCCATTGCCGAGTCCCAGTCCTGTCGCTCGACCAGCGTGACCTGCCGCCGGTTGCGGCCGCCAGGCTTGAAGCGCCCCTTGCAGTCCCCCTCCACCCCGAATTCCGGGGTGATCGTCGCGCGCTCAATCTCTTCCATCGGCGCGCGCGGAGAAGCGTGACGGGCAATGCCCGCAACGATGCCCTGACCGCGCGCTCCCATGGCAATCAGAGGAACGCCGCCATGGCCTTCGCCGTATCGACCATGCGGTTCGAGAAGCCCCATTCATTGTCGTACCAGCTGACAACCCGAACCAGCTTGCCGTCGATGACAGCAGTTTCCAGGCTGTCGACGGTCGAGGATGCCTGATCGTGCATCAGGTCGATCGAAACGAGCGGTTCGTCGGTATAGGCAAGGATGCCCTTGAGCGGTCCGCTTTCGGATGCCGCCTTGAGGATCGCGTTGACCTCGTCCTTGGTGGTGTCGCGCTTGGGCGTGAAGGTCAGATCGATCAAGGAAACGTCCGGCACCGGCACGCGGATCGCCGAACCGTCGAGCTTGCCCTTCAACTCAGGCAGCACTTCGCCAACAGCGCGAGCAGCGCCCGTCGTCGTCGGGATGATCGACATGGCGGCGGCGCGTGCGCGGCGCGGGTCGCTATGGACCTGATCGAGGATCTTCTGGTCGTTTGTGTACGCATGGACCGTGGTCATCAGCCCGCGTTCGATCCCGATCGCATCGTTGAGCACCTTGGCGACCGGGGCAAGGCAATTGGTGGTGCACGAGGCGTTGGAGACGATTACGTGATCCGCGGTCAGCATGTCGTGGTTGACGCCGAACACAACGGTCAGATCGACGCCCTTACCCGGTGCCGAAATGAGCACTTTCTTTGCGCCCGCATCGAGATGCTTCTGGCAGCTCGCACGATCTGTGAAAAAGCCGGTGCATTCCAGCACTAGATCAACGCCCAATTCCTTGTGCGGCAAATTGGCGGGGTCGCGCTCGGCGGTCACGCGGATGCGCTTGCCGTCAACGACTAGGTCATTGCCCTCAGCCGAAACCGATCCCGGATACTTGCCGTGGACGCTGTCGCGCGAGAACAGCCAGGCATTGTCCTTGGCATCGGCGAGATCGTTGATCGACACCAGTTCAAGCCCAGTATTGCACTGTTCAAGCATTGCGCGTGCGACCAGGCGACCGATGCGCCCGAACCCGTTGATCGCCACCTTGACCGTCATCGAAATTTCTCCGTCACTTCTGTAATTTTGCCACGATCTGCGGCGTGATCGCCTCAGCCGTCAGCCCGAAATGCGCATAAAGCGCCTTGATCGGCGCGGACGCCCCAAAGCTGTCAATGCCAAAGCGCAAACCATTGTCGCCGGTATAGCGTTCCCAGCCGAGCGTAACGCCTGCCTCGATCGAGACCCGCAGCGCATCGGCCGGGATCACATCGGCGCGATACGCGGCGTCCTGCGCATCGAAGCGCGACCAGCACGGCATCGAGACGACATCGGCCCCAACACCCTGCGCTTCGAGCGCCGCTGCAACCGCAACCGCGATTTCCACTTCCGATCCGGTTGCCATCACCACGACTTGCCGTGCTGCCGTTGCCGCGCGCAACCGGTAAGCGCCTTTCGCGCTCAGCATGTCGCCGCCGGTACGCTGCTGCTGCAAATTCTGCCGCGACAAAGCAAGCAGGCTCGGCCTGCCCTGTTCCGCCACCGCCAGCGCCCAGCATTCCGCCACCTCAACCGCATCGCACGGGCGATACACATCCAGATTGGGGATCATCCGCAGGCTCATCACATGCTCAACCGGCTGGTGGGTCGGGCCATCCTCGCCCACGCCGATCGAATCATGCGTCATCACATAGACGACCCGCGCCTGCTGGATCGCCGAGAGCCGGATCGCTGGGCGGCAATAATCGGAAAACACCAGGAAAGTGCCGCCAAACGGGATGATCCCGCCGTGCAGCGCCATCCCGTTCATCGCCGCCGCCATGCCGAATTCGCGGATGCCGTAATTGATGTAGCGGCCAGCATAATCACCCGCCGCCATCGCGGTGAGCGCCGGGGTCTTGGTGAGATTGGAGCCGGTAAGATCGGCCGATCCGCCGACCAGTTCGGGCATCGCTGCCGTCAGCCCTTCAAGCGCGAATTCGGATGATTTGCGCGTCGCGACCGACACCGGCACCCGATCCCAATTGGCAAAGGCCCAGCCCGCTGCATCCTCCAGATCAACCACACCGGCGATCCGGCGTTCGAATTCAGCGCGATCGGCATGCGCGGCCAATCGATCCTGCCAGCCCATGCGATCCGCCCCACCGCGCTTGCCGAAATCGAGCCAGGCCGCGCGGATATCGGCGGGAATCTCAAATGGGGCCGCATGCCAGCCCAGCGCTTCGCGGGTGGCGGCGACTTCATCCTTGCCGAGCGCCGAGCCATGCGTTTTCGACGTGCCCTGCTTGTTGGGCGCGCCCTTGCCAATGATCGTGCGGCAGCGCACCAGCGACGGGCGCGGATCAGTAGCGGCTTCGCTCAGCGCGCGATCGATATCATCGACATCATGGCCATCGCATTCAACGACGTGCCAGCCGCTCGCCCGGTAGCGCGCGGGGATATCCTCGCTGGAGGACAGGCTGACCGCCCCGTCAATGGTGATGCGGTTATCGTCCCACAACACATTCAGCCGCCCGAGCCCAAGATGCCCAGCCAGCCCGACCGCCTCATGATTGATGCCTTCCATCAGGCAGCCATCGCCGGCGATCACCCAGGTGCGGTGATCGACCAGACTATCGCCAAACACCGCGTTCAGATGCCGCTCGGCAATCCCCATGCCGACCGCCATCGCCAGCCCCTGCCCCAGCGGACCAGTGGTGCATTCAATGCCCGGCAGCTCAAAATTCTCCGGATGCCCGGCGCAGGGACTGCCAAACTGGCGGAAATTGCGAATGTCCTCGATCGTCGGCTCGGCATAGCCGGTGAGATACAGCAACGCATAGATCAGCATCGATCCATGCCCGGCCGACAGCACGAAGCGGTCACGATCGGGCCATTTCGGGTCGGTGGGATCATATTTCAGATGGCGCGTGAACAGCACCGTGGCGACATCGGCCATGCCCATTGGCATGCCGGGATGCCCCGAATTGGCGGCTTCGACCCCGTCCATCGCAAGCGCGCGAATGGCATTGGCGAGAGTTATCGGCGCGACGCCCATCGGTTGCTTCCCGGGTTGCCGGCCCGCGTGGAGCACGCATCATGGGCTAGGCAGGTGGATGATGTGGCGCGTCTTTGCTGTGGCAAGGCCGCGCCGTCAACCTTCTGATCGATTCGCGGCTTGCCGTGCGGTGCCGTCCTGCTACCTTACGCCATGGTCGACGTGCATTCCCTGTCGGCGGCTGATCGCATTGATCTGGCCCTTACCCGTATCGAAGCGGCCCTGGCCGATCGCCCCCCCGCTGCCCCCGCGCCCGCTGGAAACCCGCTTGCTGATGGCGCTGCCAGTGATTCCGATCTGGCTGAGCGCCATGCCGCGTTGAAGCAGCGCGTGGCCGAGGCGATCGATGCGCTCGACATGATCCTGTCGACACGCCAGTCCATGGGGGCAGAATAATGGCCGAAATCATGCTGAAGATCGGCGATCGCCAGCACCGAGTCGCCTGCAAGGACGGCACTGAGGATCATCTGCGCCGCATCGCCGCGATGATCGATTCGCGCTGGATAACCGCAACGCGCGCGTCGGGCGGTTTGAGTGACGAACGATCGATGCTGTTCGTGGCGCTGATGCTGGCCGATGCCCTTGACGAGGCCGAGCAACGTCCGAGCGCGGTGGCGGTTGGTGCCGTTGGGGGGGCGGCGGTGCCTGATCTTGATCGGCTGGCGGATCGGCTGGAGGCGATTGCTGCGGCGTTGGGATAGTGGGGTGGGGGTTGTGGGTTGGGAAGGTGCCCCAGTTTCGGACGTTGAACCTGCCTCAACATGCGCCCGGAACTGGCCATTCGTCCATCTAGCGGAGACTGTCCTACGAAAGGCGGCCGTTGGGACTTTCCTTCCGTTTCCTAGCGACATGTCGAACGCCGATCTTATCAGGAGCCGACATTCAGCATTTGCCTATAGCGCGGGCCTGCGCGTCGCTGAGGTATTGTTTCTCCGCGCCCCTGCATTTAACCCGTGGGTCGCTGCGGCAATCAGAGGGCCAAAATGATCCTCAAACTCCTCCCACAGCAAGTCATAGAGATTGTCTAATTGCTTCTTGAGCAGGCGCGTGGATCGATTGAAGTCACGCTGGATGCTGACCAAGCCTTCCTTGAACGAGCGATCAACATTTATGCGCCGGCCATATCGATCCGTACCCTTCATGCCGTGAAACTTGTCGTTGAAGAGTGAGGCGGTTTTGAAAGTCTGATCATCATCGGTGAACTCGCGTTCTTCGCCGTGATGAATCCGGCTGTTCCGCTCATTGCGAAGCACCTCCTGCTCGTCGAGCATCAACCCCAGGTGATCCGCGACAGCGCCTGGAAGCCGTCTCTTCTTAAGGTTGTGCAATGTGCATTTTTTAGGTTCTAGACCGAGGCGGTAAACCTCGTTCACCAAGAGGAGTGCGCAGTCGATGACAGAAATATAGCGCGTCAGAAATACGTCCGTGGTGACGGTGAGCCACTGGTAGCGGGTTAGAGCAAGATCGCGAAAATTCTTCGGCACAGGGTCAAGCCAAAGCATGTCGCCAACCATGTTGAGCGACTCAACCCGCTGCGCTAGACCCGTCAGCCAGTAGTTGGTGTCGATCGCATATTTGCAGTCCGGGTACTGTGCCAGCCCGTCATAGCTGTCGAAATTCAAGCTAACGATGCTGAGTCCATACACACGGCCGATAAAGCTATGCATGTCTGAGGACATGATGAAGCGTTTCAAAAAGCGGGTTCGCGCTCTCTTAGGCTTCTGTTCGTCACCACCGACATACTCAGTCTGGCATTCACTCATTGAGGCAGTGAACGATAAGCTCGGCGAACGTGTCCCAGATGGCCGTCAGATGATCGGGGGCCGGGGCAAGGCTCGACGAATGAACGTATTTGTTCAGGGTATCGACAGAGATGATGGCGTCCATGTTCCGGGCTTTTCGGACCACCTCCAGATAGCGTTTCGCCACCTTTCCTTTTGCACCTAAGTCCTCTGCGCAGCCTACAAGCTTTTTGACCAGCGCGTCCGGCTCAACGACGGTCGTGAGGCTTGCCTGCCTGATGTAATTATCGACCGAGAGTTCGATGAGGACACGGCAAAGGACAGCAATGGCGTTAGGGTGTGACTCAAGTTCTAGGTTGAACTGAAGCTCTTCCCAGATAGCGCGGTGTCGTTGCAAACGCCCGGACCACGCTACACCGTAATCTACATCCGGAATGAGGCGCGTGCGACGCTGAGGTTTTTGAGCTTTCGGCTTTGCCGTGGGCTTATCCGCTTTTCCCTTCGCGGCCTTCTTGCCACCGGCGTCGATTGCATCTGCCGCTGACGGGAGGATGCCCTCTTTCTCCAGTGCGTCTAGATAATCGGATTTGCGATCAACATCCCAAACATCGTCGAGTGTGATCCGGCGATTTGCGAGGTCGTCGACGATCCGGGCGAGAGCGGGCAGGACCGCTTCTTCCTTGCGGATAAACTGGAATTTTCCCTTAGACGCAGAAATGCCGACTCTGTTTCGGAATGGCTCAGCGGACAGCAGCCGGTTGAGGTTGCTGCGAGGCACTTTCTTGCGATCTGGCAGAAGGTTGGCTTGCGCAAGGCGCTCTTCGATTTCGTCCGCGACGTTTAGGCCACCACCCTTGCCAGTCCGATTGACGAAGGTGGTTTTCATCCGGCCATCCCAGTTGGCCTGTCCGACCCCACCCTGGCTCCCGGTATGGCGGCGGAACAATATCTCATCGATCTTGTCGCGATCGGTCTCAACGCGGCATGTAATTTTGGTCGGAAATGACCCGCTCCATTCAGCTTTCAAGCCAGAAAAAAACTTTTGTAGCTCGGACGATGGAGCGCGCTTCGGATTGGCCAGCAACTTCATGCATGTGATTCTGCGGTTGCCGTCAAAGACAATGAATGACTGACCTTCGGGATAAACCAGAGGCGCCTCATAGATGCCGCCGGAAACGGCGATATCGCGAGCGAGCTTTTTCATTTGGGATTGGTGGTGCGTGAACAGCCAAGCAATTGCGGCGGTTTCGTTTTCTAGCTCACCGTGCCGATCGTTGCCTCGATTGACATTTAACTTGCTCAACTCGACTGCTTTGTAGGTCACGCCAAGCTCCCTCGATCCATCCTAGGCGTAATTTCGTTTGGGCGGCAAGAGGAAGGCTTGATAAAGACGTGGGTTGTCCACACCTATCAAGCATTTAGATTGGAGTACCGGTGATCTGCTCCCAGCGAGTGGGCCGATTGGTTGCACTATAATTAAGAACATGGTCTTCGAACCGAAGAACTATCCTTGCCGTTCAGCCTGTTCGGGGCTTATTATGATCGAGAAAAGCAGTGACGGGTCCGATGGGGTTCGATCCCATGAACTCTCGATTAACAGTCGCTTGCCAGTTTCGCGCATGGCGGCTTTCGCAGGTCGAGCGCTAGAAGCTGACGGATTGCTGCTGGCCCAACATAAGTTATAAGTCGTTGGGCTCCCGCAGGCGCCAAGTGGCATCGCCCGCCCCCCCATCGCCGCCCTTGAGTAACCCACACAAAGCGCCTACCTAGGCAAGTGGCGGGTACTGCCCGGTACGAGCTTCACGAACATCCCTGAGGCGATTCTTCATCCTGGGGGGCTGTCCCTTCGCGGATCCTGGTCCGAGAAAATGGCCCCCACCTGACGTTACCGGCGTCAGAGGATATTCAGGCAAACGGCCATGGCGGTCCCGCCACCGCTCCCGGCCGGGGATGATGATGGTGCAGGCAGAAACGGCTGCAGAAAAGTCTGACCTGCGCGCCCGGATGCGGGCCAAGCGATTGGCCTATGCCGCCGTTGCGCCGCCGATCATCCCGCCCCGCGAATTTCTCGACAAAGTGCAGCCGACAAGCGTGGTCGCCAGCTATGTGGCGATGGCGGATGAGGCCGATCCGGGCCTGCTGACCCTGGCCGCGCATCAGGCGGGCTGCCAGATCGCCCTGCCGCACATCACGACACGGGCAGCGCCGATGCGCTTCCTGGCCTGGCGACCGGGTGCGCCGCTGGTGGACGGCCCCTTTGGACTGCGCCAGCCCCCGGCCGATGCCCCTGCCCTGTCGCCCGACATCATCCTGACGCCGCTGATCGCCTTTGATCGCCAGTTGAACCGGCTTGGCCAGGGGGCTGGCTATTATGACCGCGCCTTTGCTGCCCTTGCGGCGGTATTGAGAATTGGCGTCGCCTGGTCCATCCAGCGCGCAGAGGCGGTACCGGTCGATCCGTGGGATGTGCCTCTCCACGGCGTCATCGACGAATATGGCTGGAACGGACCGGAGCCGCGCTGAATGACCCCAAGCTGGCGTAAACCTGCGGGCGCGCTGATGATGATCGCGTCGATCTTCATCTGGGCCGTGCTGATCGCGAATTTGGCGGAGACGGTGTCGGGCTGGCCGGTCCTTGCCCAGATGCTGTTCTATGCCTTTGTCGGGATTATCTGGATCGTGCCGATGAAACCGCTGCTGCGCTGGATGGAAACGGGGCGCTGGCGGGTCTAGAGCCTGATGGCTTTGGATTGAACCAAACCATACGCCGTTCGCCCTGAGCGAAGTCGAAGGGCATGCGAAGCGCGTGGGCTTCGACTTCCCCCGGACCTGATCCGGGGCCGAACGGATGTGAGGGTCAATCGACCTAACGTCAGCACGATGCTCTAAGCGCGCCGCCACGTCATGACATGGGCATAGGGCGCGCGGCGATAGCGATCGGCCTTGGCCGGATCGCCCCCGGTCGGTGCTGGTTCGTCGAAAAAGGTCAGCCGCAAACCAGCATCGATCAACAACGTGAAATAGGTCGATAGCGGCCGATGCCAGTTGACGACATCAATCCCGCGCCACGCAGCGCGGGTCGGCCGGGTGATTAGGTAATCATCGATCGCGAAATAGCGGCTGCCGCCCCGCCAATCCTGCTGCCAGCCGCCCTGCACCGCGGCGGTGTTAAAACTATTGAGGTTGGCGATCAGCAGCATCCCGCCCGGCGCGAGCACCCGCGCCATTTCCGCAATTGCGGTGTCGATATCGTCAATGTCGATCAGCGACAGATAGGAAATGACGAGATCGAACGCCCCATCGGCAAAATCGAGTTGCTCCGCGCGGCCCAGCCGGTAATCGCCTGCCGGATCGCGGCGAATGGCTTCGGCGATCAGCGATGGCGCTGGATCAATCCCCGTGGCGGCGCTGACATGCGGGGCGATCATCCGGCAGAACCGACCCTCGCCACAGCCGATATCGAGCGCGCGGGAAAATCCCTGCCCCTCGATTCGCGCGCGCATGGCCGAATCGAGCACATAGCGCCGGGTAAAGTCGCCGGCCTCGCCCTGCGTCGAACCCGCGACCTCCGGCGTGACAGGCCGGCGCTCTAACCAACTGAGCTACACCCGCTTATAAAGCGTGAGGCGCGGCACCTAGTTGAGGTGCCGGGTGGTGTCAACCATCCTCGCAAAGGATCAGGGCGATGACGGCCGCGATGCGCGTTCGTCACGCCGCCGCTGCTGATCAAGCGTGCCATGTTCAAACAGGAATCCGGCAATATCCGGCTGCCCGGCCGCCCCGATCACCGTCTGCAAAATAATCAGCAATGGCACCGCGAGCAGCGCCCCTGGCGTGCCCCAGACCCAGCCCCAAAAACTCAATGAAATCAATATCATGATCGGGTTTATTGTCAGCCGATGACCAACAATGAAGGGGGTGATCGCGTTGGCTTCGATCAAATGCGCGCCAATGAGAATGAAGGCCGGGATCAGCGCCACCCAAATATCAGTGAACACCATCAACCCGCCCAGCGCGAGCAGCAGCGCGGCGACGATCGGGCCGAAATAGGGCACATAATTGAGCAGCGCGACGATGCCGCCCCACATCAGCGGATAGGGCATCCCCATCAGCCAGACGGCAAAGGCGACGAACAGCCCAAGCGACAGGTTGATCACCGTAATCGTGCCCAGATAGGAGGACGTATCGTCGACCACATCCTGGATCACCCGCGCGGTCGCCATTGCGCCGTCAAAGCTCGATCGGCTGGTGATCGTCCGCCGCCGCAGCCGCGTCCAGCCCGACAAGAAGAAGAACACCACCAGCGTGCCGAAAAATATCTGGATGAAAACCGTTGGCGCGGTGCTCGCGACCAGTTCCACCAGCGAGCGTGGTGGCACGCTGGTCGCCTCGGCAACGCGCGCCATTTTCTGGGCACCGCCGGCCGCGAGCTTCATCGCGGTATCATCAACATATTTGTTGAGGCTGGAATAGAGATCGAGCAGCGGGGCGATGTTCATTTGAATCTGCCCGATTCGCTCAGGCAGCATCCGGAAAAACTGCACCGCCGGCACGATGATCGCTGCCAGCGCGATATTCGCCGCTGCCAGGAACAGCAGCACGCAGGTAAGCGAGGCGAGCGCCGCTGGCATCCGGTGCCGTTCCAGCCATTCGAGCACGGGCACCAGCGCAACAGCAATCACCAACGCCGCCGTGACGGGGAGGAAAAACTCCGCCCCCGCCTTCAACGCAAAAGGCAAAGCCAGCGCCAGCCCGAGCCCTGCGATCAAGGTGAGCGCGGCCAGCAATCGATCGCGCCGCCGCGCGTCTTCATCCATCGCCACCGCCGCCTCCCCCGACGCGGCAAGGCCAAGCCCGCCGCCAGGCACTGCCTGCACATCGCCGCTAACAGGCCGCGGCGGCAGATCATCGTCGGATCGTTCAATGGGTCCAGGCGTTTGTTCCATCGGGCCATTCTAGCGGCATTCCACTCGCTTGTAATCCCGGCTAGCATCACGCTTATGCGCGACTATCTTCTTGTGATCGATGAGGGCACCACCTCAACCCGGGCAATGCTGTTGACGCCGGGCGGCGAATGTATCGCCACCCGGGCGATTGAGCTGACCCAACATTATCCGCAGCCCGGCTGGGTGGAGCATGATGCGGGCGAAATCTGGCGCCACAGCCTGGCAGTGACTGAGGCGGTGATCGCTGAGGCGGGCGGCGCAGACCGCATCGCCGCGATTGGCATCACCAACCAGCGCGAGACGGTGGTGTTCTGGGACAAGACCACCGGCGAGCCGCTCGCCCCCGCCATCGTCTGGCAGGACCGCCGCACCGCGAGCATCTGCCGCGACCTGAAAGAAGCGGGGCATGAGGCCGCCGTGCAGGCCAAGACCGGGCTGCTGCTCGATCCCTATTTCAGCGGCTCCAAGATTGGTTGGGCGATGGCCAATTGGCCGCACCTGAAGGAGGCGGGAGACCGGCTCGCGATCGGCACGGTCGAAAGCTGGCTGATCTGGAAATTGACCGCCACTGAAAACCGGGGCGGCCTGCACATCACCGACGCGACCAACGCCAGCCGCACCGCGCTGATGGCGATTGGCAGCGGCGGGTGGGACGATGGGCTGATCGACCTGTTCGGCGCGCCCGCCCGTGCGCTGCCCGAGATTGTCGACTGCGCCGGGCGCTTTGGCGAGACGACCTTGTTCGGCGCGGCCATCCCGATCTGCGGTATGGCGGGCGACCAGCAGGCGGCGGCGATCGGCCAATCCTGCCTGCAGCCCGGCGAGACCAAGGCGACCTTTGGCACCGGCGCCTTCATCCTGACCCAGGCGGGCGCGATCCCGCCCGTGTCGCACCACCGGCTGCTCTCCACCGTCGCGTGGCAGCTAGACGGCAAGCGCGCCTATGCGCTGGAGGGATCGGTGTTCGTGGCGGGCAGCCTGATCAAATGGCTGCGCGATTCGATCGGGCTGATCGGCACCGCCGCGGAGACCGAGGCGCTCGCCCGCAGCGTGGCCGATAATGGCGGGGTCTATCTGGTCCCTGCCCTATCCGGCCTGGGCGCGCCGTGGTGGCAGCCAGAGGCGCGCGCGAGCATTTCCGGCCTGAGCTTCACCAACACCCGCGCGCACATCGTCCGCGCCGCGCTGGAGGCGATGGCGCACCAGGCGCATGACCTGAAAACCGCGTTCGCGGCAGACGGGGTCGATTGGGCTTCCTTACGCATCGACGGCGGCATGGTCGCCAACAACTGGATGGCGCAGGACATGGCGGACATTCTGGGCATCACCGTGGAACGCCCCGCCTTCGCCGAGACGACTGCGCTGGGCGCCGCGATGCTGGCCGGCGTGGGGAGCGGGCTGTTCAGCGGGCTGGAGGAAGCAAGCGCGATGCGCGGCGCGGTGGAGGTGTTCCAGCCGGGCATCGACCAAGGCACCCGCATGAAACGACTCGACGGATGGGCGGCAGCGGTAAAATCAGTGATTGAAACGGTCAATTAAGCCTTAAACATTGCAGATCGTCCCATCTATATGGCCATTAATCCCGATTAAATGGAGTGATATATACACGTCGTCCAGAACTCGGCATCGAATGGCGGTGCCGAAATGGTTTCGGCGCCCTTATGAAAGACGCTCGAAATGACCAACCCTGCCCTCAATCTCTCGACCGGACTGATCACCACCGGCTTCCCCCTTGCCTTGCGCGGCTATGACGCTGTCAGCTATACGCAAGGGTCTGCACCGGTTGCTGGTTCGGCCAAGTTCGCCGTCGTCGAAGGCGGAGCGACCTATTACTTCACAAGCCAGACCAACGCTGATCTGTTTTCGGCCAATCCCGGCAAATATTTGCCAAGCTTTGGCGGTTTCTGCGCTTATGGCGTATCGGTCGGAAAGAAGTTTGACGGCGATCCTCAAATGTTTGCGATCGTCGATGGCCGCCTGCATCTAAATCTGAACGCAGATATCCAGGCTGCCTTCCTCGCCGACATTGGCGGCACGATCGCCAAGGCCGATAAAGCGTGGACCGACATTGCTGAAAAGGATGCCACAACGCTGTGAAGTCTCGAACTGGGCGGCGCTGTCAACGTCGCCCAGTTCCCGCTATATCCGCATTACTTGAGGAGACCTGCCGGCATGGACGTTCTCAGCGACATTCTCGACACGGTCGAGTTGCGCGCCGCGTTGTATTTCTCCACTGATTTTCGCCCGCCCTTCGGCATCCAAGTGCCTAGTTTTGAGCGGGCAGCGCGGTTTCATATGGTGGTGCAGGGCGAATGCCATGTCACGCTTGGCGACGGCAGCAGCATCAAGCTGATGCCAGGCGATCTCGTGCTGGTGCCCAATGGAAGCGCGCATTTATTGTCCAGCGACCCCGAACATGAGGGAGTAGCGCTTGAAGAAGCCTTTGCGGCTTCGGGCTTTACCGGCAAGGGGCCCTTTTTGTTGGGCCACGGCCCCGAAAGTTCAGGCTGCAAGATGGTGTGTGGCCATTTCAATTTCGCGCAAGGGGCAGACCATCCGTTGCTCCATGCAGTACCCAATCTGCTGCATATCACCGCCGCCGACCGTGCCGAGCGACCAATGCTGGACGATATCGTCCGGCTGATCGTGCGGCGCATGTTTTCAGGCGATGTGGGCATGACGGCATCCGTCAGCCGCTTGTCCGAAGTATTGTTTATTGAGGTTATGCGCGCAGGCATCGCCCAGGCTCCCGATCTTGGCCGGTTGATGAACGCTGTCACCGATCCGCATATCGGCCATGCGCTCTTGCTGATCCATGCTGATGTCGCGCGGCACTGGACCGTCGACAGCCTTGCGACCGCTGTCGCTATGTCGCGAAGCCGGTTTGCGGAACGATTTCGTGAACTCGTTGGGGTGGCCCCGATGGCCTATCTTGCCGAATGGCGGTTGCAACGCGCGTTACGGCTGATCAGCGGCAGTGCGGCGCCTGTAAAGGTCGTTGCGACTCAGGTCGGCTTTCAATCAGCCGCCGCCTTCACCCGCGCCTTTACCGAACGCTTCGGCAGCCCGCCAAGCCGCCTGATGCGAGACTACGCCGCCCCATAACGACTCCCATCGTCTTATAATCTTTACTCAGACGCCCAATTTGCACCCAGCGAATTGCCTTCACTTCAGCCCCATGACCTCATGCCGCAAGCCCCTGGTGCTTTGCGCCTGGGTCGCCTGTGCGTCTGTTCCGTTCCATAAAGGAGAACCCCGATGACCATCGTCACCCCCGAAACCGATCTGACCAATCCCCGCCGCGATTTTCTGCGGACAGCGGGCATCGCCACTGCGGGTATGACCGCGCTTGCGTTTCTGAACGCCCCTGCCACCGCCGCCGCCGTTAAGCGTCAGGCGAAGGCTGCAGGGGGCGGCGATGTGGGCATTTTGCAGGGCGCGCTCGCCTTGGAGCATGAAGGCATCGCTGCGTACACGATCGCGGGCGGAAGCGGCTTGTTGACGCCCGGCACGCTGAAAGTTGCCTTGGTATTTCTTGGCCATCACAAGGGCCACCGTGATTCGCTGGCAAATCTGATCGTTAAGGCAGGCGGTAAGCCCGTCGAGCCCAAAACCGATGCCGAATATGTTAAGGAGCTTAACCTTGGCGCGCTGAAAACCGAGGGTGACGTTGTCAAACTGGCGGCTGGCCTCGAACAGGGTGCGACCAATGCCTATGTCGGTCAGGTCGCGGCGTTGAAGGATCGATCGACGGCGACGTTGTTCGCGCAGCTTTCCACCGACGAAGCCGTGCATTGGGCGGTACTTAACGGCGCGCTCGGCAACAGCCTTCCTGCCGCCGCCTATCTATTCGGTTGATTGACGATGCGCCGCATTTCGCTTGGCATGGGCATATTGATGCTCGGGACGGGGGGCCTTGCCACCGCCCAAGCCCCCGCTGACGGCCAGGCCCTGTATCAGGCGAAATGCGGCGGTTGTCACTCGCTGGACGCCAACCGGATCGGCCCCGCGCATCGCGGAGTCGTTGGTCGGCGGATAGCGACCGCACCGGGCTATCCCTTTTCGTCCGCAATCAAAAAGCTGGCAGGCGTATGGACCCCGGCCCGGCTGGATAGTTGGCTGCAAAACCCGCAAAAATTTGCACAGGGCAGTAAAATGTATCTGATGGTACCGGATGCAGACAAGCGGGCGTTGATTATCGGGTATCTGGCGTCGGTATCACCGTCGCCGCCGAAACGCTGATCTGCGCCTGCTAACCTTTCGCTCAAGCCGCCACTCCCACCCGGTCCTCAAACAACCCCTTCAAATCCCTCCTCAAAAATCCCCCCCATTCCCATTCCTCGGCAGCGTCTCCTTCACAAACCGGATCGCCACCAGCGTCTTGAAGATCGCCAACCGCGCCTTCCCCCAGGCTTGCAGCTCGGCCTCGGTCGTTTCCATGCCGGGGGCTGGATGGACAAAGAAACGGGGCCGGTCCTGGGACCGGCCCCGTCGCAATCAACTCAGGCCTCAGTTCATTGTGCCATAGGTCGCGCCTGAACCAGCAAAGCCGACAAACACCCGACCGAACACATTTTTGTCGCCATCAATCGTACGAACGGTGTCCAGGCTGTTGTTCGGGAAGCCCATGGATTGCCAGGACGCGCCTTCGTCGGTTGATCGGTAGATGCCATATTGGCCGTTGACCGTGCCCGCGGCGAAAATCGTCGGATAGCCGCCTGCGACCTTGGGTTTGCCAAAGCCAAAGGCATGGACGCGGGAGATGCCGGGCACATCGGTCCAGGTCGCGCCGCCATCCACCGATCGCCGCAGCGGGACATCAGGATCGCCGCTCAACGGGCCGGGAGTGAAGAACAGGTGGCCTGCCTTGCCCGGCACTGAGTTCAAGGTCGCGTTGAAGACCGAGAAATTGGTGATTTCGCCGACAAACAACCGCGCCCAGCTTTTGCCGCCATCACTGGTGCGCCACACGCCCTGAATATTCGTGCCGGCAGCGTTATAGTAATAAAAGGTCGAGGGCAGGACACGATCAGCGGCGAGCACCTTGCGGTTCAGGAAATTGGCGAAGTGGGAATTATATTCGCCATTCACCTCGCCCGGCAGCCGGACAATCGACCAGCTGGCACCGCGATTAAGGGTATAGGCCGGCTGGCGATTCCAGCTGGGGAGCCAGATGATATTGTCGATGGTGTTGGCGGCAACGGCAATGTCGCCAAAGCCGAAACGCTGCTGCGGGAAGCCCAGCCGGATGGTTGGGTTGTCGGGATTGATCGACGTGTCGATCTGCGGGAAGCTGGC
The DNA here is from genome assembly GCF_002281505.1 of Sphingomonas sp. 28-62-20. Lineage (NCBI taxonomy): Bacteria > Pseudomonadati > Pseudomonadota > Alphaproteobacteria > Sphingomonadales > Sphingomonadaceae > Sphingomonas > Sphingomonas sp. 28-62-20. The sequence continues at coordinate 41,817 of NZ_NCGH01000006.1, read as the reverse complement.
AAAGGTGGTCCAGTTCTTGCCGCCATCGATTGACCAGCCGGCCTGGGTCGGATCGCCCTGATCAGTGCAGCAATAGCGGTGATCAGAGGTATTGGCGACGATGAACCGGGGGTTGGCCGGGCTCCAATCGAGATCCCAGGCGCTGTTGAAATTGAAGGCAGGGCCGTGCGTGGCGGGGAATTGGTTCAAGGATTCGCTGTAGAAAATGGCGCGGTCCCACGCCGCCGTCACGGGCTGGCCACCCGGCGGGGCGATGATGTCGTTGATGACGAGCTGCTCGACGCCGCGGCTCGTCGCCTGCCAGGTCACCTTGCGGGTTGTGTCGTCAACTTGCGCGGTCCATACGCCGATGCCTTGCGCGATCCAGATCTTGCCGGGGATTTTTGGATCGAAATGCACCTGCGCGGTCGAGAAGAAATCTTCGCTCGTCCAGGCATGCCAGGTCACGTCACCGGCCGCGGTGCGCACGCCGGGCGTATCGAGCCTGGTCCATGTCGCGCCGCCATCGACCGTCCGCCACGGCTCGCCAGAGCCGCTAAAGACATAGACCCGATTGGGATTGGTCGGATCGATCGTCACCGTTTGCAGGTTGTTGGCGGGCGACACATTGGTCCAGACCCCGCCGCGATAGCGCCACACCGCGCCGCTGCCATTTGGCTTGTCGATCGCGAACAGCGTCCCGTCGCTGGCGATTTCCGATCGCCACCCCTGGATCGGGCTGTTGTTGCCGTCGGCGATCTTGACCCAGCCGCCGCCGCCATTGGCCGATCGCCAGATGCCGTTGCCCCAGGACGATGCGTAGACGACGCTCGTCTGGCTGCCGGTGCGCCCTCCGGCTGGATCGAAGAACACGCTGATGCCGCCGCCCGTATCCGTCACACGGCCCTGCGCGTCAAAGCGGTGCAACCCGACGGGGATTTCCCCGACCGTGGTCCAGGTGACGCCACCATCGCTGCTGCGCCGCAAGCCATCGTCGCGCGTGCCGACATAGACGATGTCGGCGTTGATCGGATCGACCGCGATCTTGTAGCTGCCGGTGCGATAATCGTCATTGGCGTTGGCCGCCGATTCACCGAAACCGGCACTGCGCGTCCAGCTCGCGCCCTTGTTATCGCTGCGATAGAAGCGGCTGTTGTAATACATGTAGAGCCGCTGCGTGTTGGTCGGCGAGATGACCACATCAGTAACGCCGCCGCCATTTGGCAGGCGTTCGTCTGCTGGCATGCTGGTGGCGGTGACCAGCTGGTTCCACTTGTCATTGGCCCATAGATACGCGCCATAGGTATCGGTACGGATGACGCGTTCGATGCCGTCACGGTGGAGATCGATACCGGTGATGAACCCGCCAGCGCCAATCGCCAGCGGCTTCCATACCGGCACCCCAGGCGTTCCTGCTGGCGCTGGGCGAACAGTAATCCTGACGCGATCAGACCCGATCACCTTGTCAGCCACTTTGCGTGACCAAATTTCGAACGTGTACGTCCCTGCCCGTGGCAACGTAACGCTGGTCGCCAGCGATGTCGGCGAGGCGATGATCGCACCAACCGGGCCACCGATCTGCCGCCACTCCACCCGCGTGCCATTTGAGCGCGCCGACAGCACAACCCGATTGTCCGGCAAGGTGATCGACTGATCAGGCCCGGCGTCAGTTGGCTTGAAGGCACCGACGCTGGCTGCAGCCACCACGACGACGGTCGCTGCGGTTGCGACGGCTGTCGCGACAGTGGCGGGATTGGCTGCCAGCGCAGCAGCCGAAAATGCCGAAATGCTGGCACTGCCCGTGATGGAACGAATTGAAATCATGAAAATTCTCCCAGTTTTTTTGGCACAGCCATTCAATCGCTCGGCCCGCGCCATTGGCGTGGACGGACGAGCGGTGGCAGCGGCGGAAATTAATTGGTCGGGGACCAGCAACGTCAGCGGCGCAGGCCTGTGCCGATGTCGTGCTGATGGGTGCGTTCTCTCCTGTTGCCGCCCGACTTTTCGTCATCGCGGCTGACCAGAGTTAACGTTTACCCGCCCTAATCAATCCTTGCCGCACATGGTTAATGGTGCTGGCAGGCAATAGCGGTGCTAGACCCCATCTGGGCCCGAACGCGCCGAGCAGTTTATAAGGGGAATCATGCGGTTGCGCGCCGACCGCACCGGCAATGGCGACACCCATGGCGCGGCCGCCATTAGGAATTAGGACCCTTTATGCCCAATGCCGCACCGTGAAACCGGGTCGGTTTTGCCGCAAAAGATGAAGATTGATCGGCAAGGATCAGGCCGCCATCCCCATCCTATCCTCAAACAGCACCTGCGAATCCTTTTGCAAAATCTTCCCGTTCGCGTTCCTCGGCAGCGTCTCTTTCACGCAAGGGATCGCCACCGGCGTCTTAATGTGCTCGGTCAGGGCATCACCGTGAGACGATGACGGCAATGCTTGATTCCCCCGAAAGCAAGCGGGTCGGTCTGTTTCGCCACCAAACTTCATATAAGGAGAATCATATCGTCGGCGCGGGCAAGGCGCGGTCGGTTCTGTTTGGAAGCACGATGATGGGAACGACATGCAACGCGCTCTGATAACGGCCACGGCGCTGGTTGCGCTGGCCATCGCTACCCCCGCCCATGCAGAGGCGGACGGCCAAGCCTGGCCAGCCGTCATTGTCCAGGGCAAGATCAAAGGAAACGCCCTATTCTGGCTGGAAGCGCAGCCGCGCATGACGGACGATGCGCAGCGGCTCGGCCAGTTGCTGATCCGTGCGGCAATCGGCGTCCAGCTTGGCAAGCGATCGTCCATGCTGTCCGGCTATGCCTTTATACGCACCGATCCCATCGACCGGCCGGTCACAAGCGAGCATCGCCTGTGGCAACAAGTGCTGTTGCCGCTCAGCCGGGATGGCGCCCCTTTGACCATCACCGGACGCACTCGGCTGGAGGAGCGCTTTGTTGAGGGCTCCGGTAGCGTCGGTTGGCGGCTGCGCCAGCAAGTGCGGCTGCAACACAAGCTGGGCAACACGTCACGGCTTTCGGCGGTGGTCTGGTCCGAACCCTTTTACAACCTGAACACGACGGACTGGGGCCAGCGTGCCGGGTGGGATCAGGTGCGCACATTCGGCGGCATCGCGATACCGATCAGCAAGCAGGTGACGCTTGAACCGGGCTATCTGAATCAAACGGTGTTTCGGCCTGGCGCTACCCGCCATAACCATATCGCGAACGTCTGGTTGATCGTTCGCCTGTGATGGGGCCGGTGGCCTCCGGTCCGGCCCCTCAGGCCGCCACCCCCACCCTATCCTCAAACAGCACCTTCAAATCCTTCTTCAGGATCTTCCCGTTCGCATTGCGGGGCAGCGTTTCCTTCACGAAGCGGATCGCCACTGGCGTCTTGAAGATCGCCAAGCGCGCCTTCACCCAGGCTTGCAGTTCGGCCTCGGTCGCTTCCATGCCCGGGGCGAGGTGGACGACGGCGGCGGGTTCTTCGCCTAGCGTCCGATGCGGGATGCCGATCAGCGCGCAATCGGTGACGGCGGGGTGGGCGTAGAGGACGTTTTCGACCTCGCTCGAATAGATATTCTCACCGCCGCGGATGATCATGTCCTTGGCGCGATCGACGATATAGACAAAGCCTTCCTCATCGAGCCGGGCGAGATCGCCGGTGCGGACCCAGCCGTTAACGAAGGTCGCCGCAGTCGCCTCGGGCTTGTTCCAATAGCCCTTCACCACCATCGGCCCGCGCGCCCATAGCTCGCCAACCTCGCCAACGGGCAACTCGGTCACGCCGTCCTCATCCATGATCTTCAGATCAGCGACAGCGACCGGGGGGCCGGCGCTGGTCGGGCGGTTGAGATAATCCTCGGCGGCGTGGCCGGTGACAGTCGCCATCGTCTCCGTCATCCCCCAGCCATTGCCGGGCAGCGCGCCGAATTCGGTATAGATGCGCTTCACCAGTTCGGGCGCGGAGGGCGCGCCGCCATAGGCGATCGTCTCCAAGGAGGAGAGATCATATTTCGCGCGATCAGGGTGCTCCAGCAATTGCCAGGCAATGGTCGGCACCCCGCCGGTGGCATGGACCTTTTCGCGCTCGATAATCTCCATTGCGCGGAGCGGATCCCATTTGCGCATGAAGATCATCGTGCTGCCAGCGGCAACCACGCCCATCAGCGCAGCGCTGCACGCGGTAACGTGGAAGAGCGGGATGACGGTCAACATCGTTTTGGGGGTCGGCTCAGGGATAGCCTCGCCGCGCCGCATCAGCGTGCGCGCCGCGCTATAGGCGCTCGAAAAAATGTTGGTGATCAGGTTGCGATGCGTGCCGAGCGCGCCCTTGGGATTACCGGTGGTGCCGCTGGTGTAGAAAATCGTCGCGTCATCCTCCGGGCCGATCGGGACCTGGGGCAGCTGCACATCGGGCAAGGCGGCCCATTCATGCGGGGTTCCGATCAAGTCCTCAAGCGCCGATGCATGGCCCGACAGCGGGGTGAGCGCGCGCGCGACAAGAATCTGTTCGATGGCGGGCAGCGCGCCATAGATTTCGGCGAGGCGTGTGTGGCGCTCGTCATCGAGCACGAGCAGCCGCGCGCCGCAATCATTGATGCCATATTCAAGCTCGGCTGCGGTCCACCACGCATTGAGCGGCACGATGATCGCGCCGATGCTGACGGCAGCGAAGAAGACGACCGGCCATTCGGGCATGTTGCGCATGGCCAGCGCGATGCGATCCCCCTTGGTGATCCCCAGCCCCTGTAGCTTGCTGGCGAGCGTGGCGACAGCACGAAAATGCGCTTCATAGGTGACGCGCTCATCCTCATGGATCGTGAATTCGCGGGTGCCATGGCCGCGCGCGAGCTGAACCAGCAGGGCAAGATTGGGGGGAGCATATTTCCAAGTGCGGGTCGGCACGCCGCCAATCGCCACGGTTTCCATTTCAAAGCGTGCCCCTGGCGCCGTCAGGGCTGCCTCAATCTCTGCAATCCCCATTTTGGGCCAAGCCGGGTCAAGCGCGATCAGGGGCTCGTTCAGCACGGAATCGGGCACAGTCTCTCTCCAACTCTTGAATTTCGGGTTTGGCTTATCTGCCATTTTCACCAACGTTACTGTTGATTCATGCGCCGCTCAAGGCAATAGGGAGGCGACCGTTTCGAAGCAGGGGTATGGAGCAGGCATGAACATCGCCAAGCCGGAAGAACATGGCTTTGACTCCGCGCGCCTGGCCCGGATCGATACGCTGCTGCAGGAGCGCTATGTCGCGCCCGGCAAGCTGCCGAACGCCCAGATTCTGATCGCCCATGACGGAGAAATCGTTCATTTTTCCAGCCAGGGCACCGCGCGGGAAGGGGGCGCGGCGATTGACGAAACATCGCTGTTTCGCATCGCCAGCATGACCAAGCCGATCACCTCGATCGCCTTTATGATCCTGGTCGAAGAGGGCAAAGTCGCCGTCGACACGCCGGTCCACCACGTGCTGCCCGAGTTCAAGGGGCTGGGCGTCTATAATGGCGGCGGCGCGGGTGTGCCGTTCCTTACCAAGCCGACGACCGAGCCGATGCGGATGGTCGACCTGCTACGGCACACGTCGGGGCTGACCTATGGCTTTCAGAACCGATCGAACATTGATGCGGCGTACCGCGCGGGCAAGCTGGAGAATTGGCACGGCAATCTCGATCTCGACGGCTTTGTGGCGGCTTTGGGCAAGCTTCCGCTGGAGTTCTCGCCGGGCGAAGCATGGAATTATTCGGTGGCAACCGACGTATTAGGGGCGGTGATCCAGCGGGTTTCGGGGATGCCACTCGACGAATTTTTCCGCACGCGCATTTTCGCGCCGCTTGGCATGCACGACACTTTCTTCAACGTGCCCGAGGACAAGGTTCACCGGCTGACCGATTGCTATAATTATGTGCCGGGCGGCAAGCCGGTGATGTACGATCGGGGCGAAGCAAGCGCGTGGAGCCGCAAACCGAAATTCCTGTCAGGCGGCGGCGGGCTCGTCTCGACCGCGCTTGATTATCACCGGTTTTGCACAATGTGCCTGAACGGCGGCACCTTTGACGGGGTAAAGATCGTCGGGCGCAAGACGGTCGACCTGATGACGCGCAACCACCTGCCCGGTGGCGGCGACCTGGCTGGCATGTCGAAATCGCTGTTCAGCGAGGCGGCCAATGCCGGAACCGGTTTTGGGCTCGGCTTTGCCGTCAATGTTGATGTCGCAAAAACGATGGTGCCGGGGTCTGAAGGGGAATATTATTGGGGCGGGATGTTTTCGACCGCCTTTTTCATCGATCCCGTGGAACGCATCAGCATGGTGTTCATGACGCAGCTGCAGCCATCGAGCGCCTACCCGATACGCCGGGAATTGAAGACACTGATTTATAGCGCGTTGACTTGAACCACCGTCGCCCCCGCGAAGGCGGGGTTCAGCTGCCTTCGCATGGAAGCTGAAGGAAGTAGCTGGGTCCCCGCCTTCGCGGGGATAACGAAAAAACGAATAGTAGGAGCCACCAATGACCTCACCCATCACCACCGAACGCCATGGCGACGTGCTCGTCATCATTTCCAATAACCCGCCGGTCAACGCGCTCGGCGCAGCTGTCCGCCAGGGCCTTGAAGCTGGTTTGAAGGAAGCCGCTGGCGACGATGCGATCAAGGCGGTTGTCATCCGCTGCGACGGTAGAACCTTCTTCGCGGGCGCCGACATCACTGAATTCGGCAGGGCAATGCAGGAACCGGGCCTGCCGACCGTTGTCGACATGATCGAAGCGTTCGACAAGCCCGTGATCGCCGCGATCCACGGCACCGCGCTCGGCGGCGGGTGCGAGGTAACGCTGGGCTGTCATTATCGCATCGCGGTGCCATCAGCGAAGATCGGCACGCCCGAGGTGAAGCTTGGCCTGCTGCCAGGCGCTGGCGGTACACAGCGCATTCCCCGGATTGCAGGCGTTGCTCTCGCGCTGGAAATGACGTCAAAGGGCGATCCGATTTCGGCGGCCAAGGCAATGCAGGCGGGGCTGATCGACCGACTGGCCGGTGAAGAGTCGTTGGCCGCGGATGCGATTGCTTTCGCCCGCGATGTCGCCGCCGCTCGCCCCCTGCCCCGCGCCCGTGAAAAGACCGCAACGGCCGATCCCGACGCCATCGCCGCTTTCAGGAAGGAGAACGCCAAGCGCTTCCGTGGCTTCGATGCGCCCGCCGCCAACATTGCCTGTGTCGAAAAGGCAGCTGACGGATCGAGCTTTGACGACGGCATCGCGTTTGAGCGCACCGAATTCATGAAGCTGATGATGGGCGTGCAGTCCGCTGCCCAGCGCCACATCTTCTTCGCCGAGCGTCAGGCCGCCAAGATCGACGGCATCGCCGCCGACATTGCGCTGCGCACGATCAAGAAGGTCGGCGTGATCGGTGCCGGCACGATGGGCGGCGGGATCAGCATGAACTTCTTGTCGGCTGGTATCCCCGTGACCATCGTCGAGATGCAGCAGGAGGCGCTTGATCGCGGCACCGGCGTGATCCGCAAAAATTACGAAGCCTCCGCCGCCAAGGGCCGGATGAAGCCCGAACAGGTCGCCATGGCGATGGGTGCGCTGACACCCACGCTCAACCTCGACGACCTCGCTGATTGCGATCTGGTGATCGAGGCGGTTTATGAGAGCATGGACGTCAAGAAGGAGCTGTTCGGCAAGCTCGACAAGATCGTCAAGCAGGGCGCGATCCTCGCCTCCAACACCAGCTATCTGAACGTCGACGAAATCGCCGCGTCGACGGATCGCCCGCAGGATGTGCTGGGCATGCACTTTTTCTCGCCCGCCAATGTGATGAAGCTGCTCGAAGTAGTGCGTGGCGCGAAGACCGCAGACGATGTGCTCGCCACCGTCATGGCGCTCGCCAAGAAGATCAAGAAGGTCGCTGTCGTATCCGGCGTGTGCCACGGCTTTATTGGCAACCGCATGCTGATGCCGCGCCAGGTCGAAGCCAACAAGCTGCTGATGGAAGGCGCGACGCCTGAGCAGATCGACCGCGTCCATGTCGAATTCGGCATGCCGATGGGACCGTTCCAAATGAGCGATCTCGCCGGCGTCGATATCGGCTGGCACCGCGATCCGACGCGGATCGAGAGCATTCGCGATGCGCTCGCCGCCGAGGGGCGTTGGGGACAGAAAAAGTCGGCGGGCTTTTACGATTATGATGAAAAGCGCAACCCGACGCCGTCCGCGCGCGTCGCCGAAATCATCGAGGATTTCCGCTCGAAATCGAACCTGCCCAAGCGTGAAATTAGCGATGAAGAGATCATCGAGCGCACGCTTTACACGATGGTCAACGAGGGCGCGTTGATCCTGGAAGAGAAGATGGCGCAGCGCGCATCGGACATCGATGTCGTGTGGATCTATGGCTATGGCTGGCCGGTCTATCGCGGCGGACCGATGTTCTGGGCCGATACAGAGGGGGCCAAGAAGATCGTCGCGGGGCTGGAGAAGCACGGCTTCAAGGTAGCGGAATTGCTAAAGAGCAATGCCGAGACGGGGAGCCGCTTCAAGTGACGGCTGGTGCGACATTCCTCCCCGTTTACGGAGAGGGGGACCAGCTACAGGCTGGTGGAGGGGGATCGCCGGGAACGCAGCGCTTGTTGCCTACCCCCTCCGTCGGCGCTTCGCGCCGCCACCTCCCCGTCCCGGGGAGGATTTAGTTGAAGACCGCACTCGCCACCGCCGCCGCGATCCGATCGGGCGAGACCACTGCCATCGCCGAGTGCGAGGCGGCGATCGCCCGGATCGAGGCTGGCGACGGCGAGATCAACGCGGTTGTCGTCCGTGACTTCGACCGCGCACGCGATCAGGCGCGCGCGGTCGATGCGCAGGTGGCGGCAGGCGTCATGGCCGGCGTGCTGCTCGGCGTGCCGATGACGGTGAAGGAGAGCTTCGACGTTGCCGGTCTGGTCAGCTGCTGGGGCTTTGCCGAGCATGCCGATTTCGTGGCGAGCGAGGATGCCATCGCCGTCCAGCGCCTGAAGCGTGCTGGTGCCGTGATTCTGGGCAAGACGAACGTGCCGGTCGCGCTCGCTGACTTGCAGACCAACAACCCGGTTTATGGGCGGACGCGCAACCCGCACAACCTGGATCGCGTGCCCGGTGGCTCGTCCGGCGGCGCGGCAGCGGCGCTGGCAGCGGGTTATGTGCCGATCGAAATCGGGTCCGACATTGGCGGATCGATCCGCTTGCCCGCCGCTTTCTGCGGCATATGGGGGCACAAGCCGACCTACAACGCATTGTTAAGTTACGGCCATAACTTCCCGCGTACCGAAGGCTGCGGTGTTGCGCTCAACGTCATCGGCCCCTTAGCGCGCGATGCCGATGATCTGGAGGCGCTCTTCGAAGTGATGGGCGGCGATGCGCTTGCCCGCCCTGCCCCACGCGGACCGGGCGACTGGCGAATCCTGCTGCTCGATCCGCACCCCAACGTCCCCGTGCAGGCATCGATCCGCGCGGCGATCGAAGCCACTGGCAAGGCGTTCGAGGCAGCAGGCGCGATAGTCGATCGCGAGACCGATTTGTTGCCCGATCTCATCACCCAATCGGCCAACTATATCCGCATGCTGCTCACCGCGATGTCGCGTGGCGGGATGCCGCCCAATGGCGCGCCGCCGACGTCGCTTGGCGACTGGTTCGGGCTGATCGACGCGCAGGCCAAGTGCCGCCGCGATTGGGGCCGGCTGTTCGGCAGCTATGATGCGGTGATTGCGCCGATCTGGGGCACCACTGCTTACCCGCATGACGACACGCCGCTTGGCGAGCGCATGCTGACAATCGACGGTACGCCGACCCCTGCCGGCATGCAGATGGCGCTGCCCGGCCTAGCCACTTTCCCGATGCTGCCCGCGACCAGTGTTCGGGTGGGCACCGATGCCGATGGCCTGCCGATCGGCGTGCAGGTGATTGCCGATTACAACCGCGACTGGACGGCGATTGCCGTTGCGCGCGCGGCCCATGATTTGATGAGGAGCTGAAACGATGAGCGACCTGGAAACCTTCCGCGCTGAGACGCGCGCCTGGCTTGAGGCGAATTGCCCGCCAGAAATGCGCGAGCCCGCCCGCACCGAAAAGGACGCCAATTGGGGCGGCCGCAACGCGGATTTCCAACCCGGACAAAAAGAATGGATGGACGCGATGGCGTCGCGCGGCTGGACCGTGCCCGACTGGCCGGTGGCCTATGGCGGTGGCGGCCTCTCGCCTGCCGAAACGAAGATCTTGCGAGAAGAAATGGCGGCGATGAAGTGCCGCAACCCGCTCAACAGCTTCGGCATTTCGATGCTCGGACCTGCGCTGCTGAAATATGGCACTGAGGAGCAGAAGCTCGAGCATCTCACCAAGATTGCGCGCGGTGAAATCCGCTGGTGCCAAGGCTATTCGGAACCCAATGCCGGGTCCGACCTTGCCAGCCTGGCGACCAGCGCCGAGGACGCAGGCGACCATTATGTCATCAACGGGCAAAAGGTCTGGACCAGCTACGCCGACAAGGCCGATTGGATTTTCTGCCTGGTCCGCACCGACAAGACCAACAAACAAGGCGGCATTTCGTTCGTGTTGTTTGACATGGCCAGCCCTGGTGTCTCGACCAAGCCGATCCTGCTGATCAGCGGTTATTCGCCATTCTGCGAGACGTTTTTCGACAATGTCAAAGTGCCGAAAAGCCAGCGCGTCCATGAGGAGAACAAGGGCTGGGACGTCGCCAAATATCTGCTGGGGCATGAGCGCGAGATGATTTCGGGCATGGGGCTCGGCTCAGTCAGCGGCAATCCATTGGTCGACGGGGCGATTGCCACCGTGGGGCTGGATCACGAAGGGCGCCTCGCCGATCCACTGCTGCGTGCGGCGATTGCGCAATTCGAGGTGCGGTCGAAGGCGTTCGGGATGATGTCAGAACGCTTCATCGACGAATTGAAGGCAGGCAAGGCGCACCCCGCCCAGCCATCGATGATGAAATATTACGGCACTGAATTGAACAAGTCGCGCCACGAGCTGATGATGGCATCGGGCGGCTCAGACGCGCTCGAATGGGAGAGCGATCGGTCGAACGGCGGCGCGGAGCCGCGCGCGTGGCTGCGGACCAAGGCCAATTCGATCGAAGGCGGAACTAGCGAGGTTCAGCTCAACATTATCGCCAAGCGGATTTTGGAACTGCCGGGCGTATAAACGCCCTGTGCTCCGGCGAAGGCCGGAGCGTTGGCAACGCAAGCCTATCGACACCCAAGGTCCCGGCCTTCGCCGGAACACGGAGACCCCAGAAATGCCTCTTTACCTCACCGAAGAACAGACGATGCTGCACGACACGGCGAAGAGCTTCATCGCCCATTCCGCCCCGGTCAGCCACATGCGCGGGCTTCGCGACAGCAAGAACGCCGATGGCTTCAGTCGCGATCTGTGGAAGCAATTCGCCGAAATGGGCTTCACCGGCATATTAATCGGCGAAGACGAAGGCGGCCTTGGCCTCGGCCATGTCGAAGTGGGCGTGGTGCTCGAAGAGATCGGGCGCAACCTGTCACCCTCGCCGTTCCTCGCCACCGCCGTCGCGGCGGTGGAAGCGCTGAAAGGGAGCGCGCACGCCGCGCGGCTCTTCCCCGGGATCCTCGGCGGTGACACGATCGCCGCGCTCGCGATCGACGAGCGCGCGAAGCACGGGACCGGCATTGCGATGAAGGCCGAACGCTCGGGCAACGGCTTCAAGCTGAGTGGCACCAAGCAATTCGTCACCCACGGCCATGTCGCCGACGTCCTCATCGTCGCCGCGCGCACGGCTGGCTCGGCGCACGACAAGGACGGGATCACGCTGTTCGCGATCGACAAGGGCGCGGCGGGCCTCTCCGCCGAAGCCGAGCGGCTGGCCGATTCGTCCCTCGCCGCGCGCCTCACTTTCGACGGCGTCGAGGTCGATGCCGATGCCGTCATTGGCGAGATAGATCATGGCGGCGATCCGCTGGGTCGCCTGCTGCGTGCCGGTCGCGTTGGCGCATCCGCCGAATTGCTTGGCGTCGGTGCGGGCGCGATGGACATGACGGTCAATTATCTGAAGGAACGCAAGCAGTTCGGTGTTCGCATCGGCAGTTTCCAGGCGCTGCAGCACCGTGCGGCGCACCTCTATTCGGAAATGGAAGTCGCCCGCGCGGCTGTCCTGAAGGCACAGCAATTGCTCGATGCGGGCGATGCCAAGGCCGACGAAGCGGTCTCGGTTGCCAAGGCAATGACCGCGATGGCAACAACCCTGGCGGTGCAGGAGGGCGTCCAGATGCATGGCGGCATCGGCATGACCGACGAATATGACATCGGCTTTTACATGAAGCGCGGACGCGTGCTCGCCGAGATGTTCGGGGACGCCAATTTCCACGCCGATCAGCTCGCACGCGCGGCGGGGTACTAGACACAAATCCTCCCCGGCACGAGGAGGGGGACCGTTTGCCTCTTCCGGCAAATGGTGGAGGGGGCTCGCCTTTAGCGTTACGCTCGTGGTGGTCCCCCTCCACCAGCTTCGCTGGTCCCCCTCCCCGTGCCGGGGAGGAATTAGGAAAAGCACATGACCGACGAAATCGCAGAACCCGATCCATCCCCCGCTCAACTTGCGCAGAACCTAGTCGATCTGCTCGACGTCGAGGAACTCGATACCGATCTCTACCGCGGTAAGCGCGGGCACGACGGCTTTGGCCGCGTGTTCGGCGGGCAAGTGCTTGCACAAGCCTTGCAAGCTGCCCAGCGATCGACCGACGACGACAAGGCCGCGCATTCGCTTCACGCCTATTTCATGCGGCCCGGGGCCGAAGAACACCCAATCATCTACCGCGTGGTGCGGGATTTCGACGGCAAGAGCTTCGCCACCCGCCGGGTGATCGCCACGCAAAAGGGCGTGCCGATCCTCACGCTCACTTGCTCGCTTCAACGGCCCGAGGAAGGCCTTTCGCATCAGGACGCGATGCCCGATGTCCCAGCGCCCGAAGACCTTAAGAGCGATCTGCAAATCCGGCTGGAAACCGCCGACCAGATGCCCGAGCGCTTCCGCGCCAATTTCACCCGCCCGCGGATGGTCGAAAGCCGTCCGATCAACCCGCGCAGCTGGTTCGAGCCCGAGAAACAGGAACCGCGCCAGGCCAACTGGTTCCGCGTCGTCGCGCCCCTCGCGGACGATCCGGCGCTGCACCGCGCGATCCTGACCTATGCCAGCGACATGTCGCTACTCGGCACCGCGACGCTGCCGCACGGCGTCAACTGGATGACGCACAAGCTCCAGACCGCGAGCCTCGACCATACGGTTTGGCTGCACGAGCCCTTCCGCGCCGACGACTGGCTGCTCTACGTCTGCGACAGCCCCTGGTCGGGCCATGCCCGCGGCTTCAACCGCGGCAAGATTTTCGCGCGCGATGGCCGGCTGGTCGCGAGCTGCGCGCAAGAGGGACTCATTCGCCTGAGGGAGTGACGCATGACGTTGAGTGCCGACATCAGCGATTTTTCGCGCCGCGATTTCACCTTTGGCGGCAAGACCAAGCCCGTGCTGATGATCGGTGACAGCGGTCCCGCCGTCATCGTCATCCATGAAGTCTATGGCTTCACGCCGCCGCTTGCCCGATTCTGCCGCTGGATCGCGGACGCGGGCATGCGCGCTTATGCCCCGATCCTGCTGGGCACGCCTGACGCGACCAATCCCGAAATTATCAAGCGCAGCCGCCTCCTGCATCTCTGCGTCAGTCGTGAATTCACCTTGTTCTCCGCCAACAAATCAAGCCCGATCGTCGACTGGCTGAAGCCGCTTGCGCGCGAGCTGCACAAGGACTGCGGCGGCACGGGCGTGGGCGTGATCGGCATGTGCCTGACCGGAGGCTTCGCGCTATCGATGGCGGTCGATCCAGTGGTGATGGCTCCGGTCCTGTCGCAACCGGGGATGCCGGTGAGCAAGCCGGCGGGCCTCGACATTTCCAAGGCCGATTTGGCTTGTGTGAAGCAACGCACAATCAATGACGGGCTTGAAATCCGGGGCTATCGTTTTGACGGCGATCCGCTGTCCAAGCCGGAAAAATTCGCGACATTGCGAACCGAATTCGGTGGGGCCTTTACCGGCGTCGAGCTGCCCGACGATTGCGCCAATCCCCAAAGTCCTTTGATGAGAGCGGGCAAGCCACCGCACAGCGTGTTCACCAGCGACCTGATTGACGGCCCGAACGAGCCCACCCGGCAAGCCGCCGACGAAGTGATCGCTTTCTTCCAAACCCGGCTGGCTGCCTGAACCTCAGCTATCAATCGCATTCAGCTACGCTACGGCTTGCCGCGCGTATTTCTCAACCACCCGATCCCCGGGTTGGAGATGTGTAATGCGTATCTTGAAAATAATGGCCGCCGCTGGGCTGGCGATGTCTGCCTTGACAATGGGCACCACCGCGCAGGCCCATGATTATGACCATGGACGCTATGGGCGCGACTACCGCGACCATCGTGACTATCGCTACGACTACGACCGGCGTGATGGCTGGCGGCGCGGCTATGGCTACCGAGATGGCGGCTATCGCGATGGCCGACGGCAAGGCTGGCGCGATCATCGCCGCTGCTGGACCGAATGGCGTCATCATCGCCGCATCACAATTTGCCGCTGAACGCGGGTGGCGGGGAAGCCCTGTGCTTCCCCGCCTAAGCTGCGCGCGCCGCTACACCGCCGTGCGGCCATATTCCTGCTTGGTCACTGGATGGCTCGATGAAAGGCCGCCATCGACGGCAATCGCCTGCCCGTTGACATAGCTTGCATCATCAGACGCCAGGAACGCCGCGACCTTGGCGAGTTCCTCTGGCTGGGCACCGCGCCGTAATGGGTTCAAGCGACCGACCCGGTCCATCTTGCCCGCATCGCGCGCATAATCGAAGGTTGGCTTGGTCATCCCGGTTTCGGTCAAGCCAGGGCAGATCGCGTTGACGCGAACGTTCGAGCCGGACAGCTGTTGTGCGGAAACCATCGCCAGGTTGATCACCCCCGCCTTCGATGCCGAATAGGCCGGCGACCCCGCGCCTGAACGGATGCCCGCGACGCTTGCCGTCAGCACGATCGCCCCGCCGCCTCGCTCAGCAATTTTCGGCGCGGCATGCTTGATCGCAAGATAGGGGCCAATCAGGTTGACGCGCAGCACCTCTGTGATCAGCGAGACATCGGTATCGAAGATATTGGCCATCCCCCCCGAAATCCCGGCATTGGCAAACATGATGTCGAGCCCGCCAAAGCGTTCGACCGCCAGCGCCACCGTCTTTTCAACATCGGACTCAAGCCCGGCATCCATCTGGATAGCGACCGCCGTGCCGCCCGCGCCGGTGATCATCGCGGCGGTTTCATGTGCGCCTTCGCTGATGTCAGCGACGATCACCTTGCCGCCTTCCTGCGCAAACAGCATGGCGGCCGCGCGGCCAATGCCGGAACCGGCACCGGTGACGATAATCGATTTATCGGTGAAACGTGCCATAGACTTGCTCTCCTAAATCGTCACCCCGCCATCAATAACGATGGTTTGCCCGGTCATAAACGCGCTGGCCTTGCTGGCGAGGAAGACAACCGCGCCCGCAATCTCTTCGGGCTCGCCGATCCGGCGCAGCGGGGTGGTGGCGTTGCGCGCCTTGACCGCGGCTTCATTCTCCCAGAGCGCGCGGGCGAAATCGGTGCGGATCAGGCCGGGCGCGATGCAGTTGACGCGCACATTGAACGGCCCGAATTCATGCGCCAAATTGCGCGCGAGCTGCATGTCAGCTGCCTTGGAGATCGCATAGGCACCGATGATCGGCGTGCCACGAATTCCACCAATCGACGAAATGATGATGATGCTGCCATCGCCGCGATCGCGCATTTCGGGGGCGACCATGGCGATCAGCCAGTGGTTGGAGACGATGTTGTTATCGAGGATCTTGCGGAATTGATCGTCCGCAATCCCCTCCTGAGGCCCATAATAAGGGTTCGACGCCGCATTACAGACGAGAATGTCGACCGTGCCGAAGGCGGCGCGGGTTGCGTCGACAAGATACTGGAGGCCAGCCTTGTCGGAGATGTTGGCGGCGACAGCGATGGCCGTCCCTTCGCCAAACTTGCCGTTGATCTCGGCGGCGACTGCGTCACACGCATCCTGCTTGCGGCTGGAGATGACGACCTTGGCGCCATGCTCGGCCAGCTCCCAGGCGCTCGCCTTGCCGATCCCGCGCGAGGAACCGGTGATGATCGCGACTTTACCGCTCAGGTTGAATTGGCTCATCTTCTCTCCCTCCAACTTCGTCCCAGCGATAGCCGGGGTCTTTGCGGGGCATGCGCTCGGATCGCCGGTTTATTCCCCGGCCTTCGCTAGGACGCTTGGGTTACGCCCCTGCCCGCTTCGCAAATGCCCATGCAGCCGCCGCCAGCGGCCCAACGCGCTCCGCCGTCTTTGCCGCCTGCGCGCTGCTGGCGGTGCCATCAACGATCCGCTTCTTAATGCCCTGAACAATGCCGGTCAGGCGGAACAGATTATAGCTGAAATACCAATCGAGCTGCGGCACGCCGTCACGCCCGGTCGCCGCGCAATAGCGCGCGACCATGTCCTCAATCGTCGGGATGCCCGTCTCCGGCCCCGCAAGGCCCATCACGCCGGAACGCCCTTCGGGCTCGGTCACCCAGTTCATCAGGAAATAGCTGAAATCGGCAAGCGGATCGCCAAGCGTCGAGAGTTCCCAATCGAGCACCGCGATCACCCGCGCTTCACTCGCGTGGAAGATCATATTGTCGATGCGGTAATCGCCATGCACCACCGACACCCGGTCCTGGGTCGGCAGGGTGCGCGGCAACCAATCGATCAGCGCCTCCACCTCTGGCATAGGCTCGGTTTCCGAGGCGCGATACTGCTTGGTCCAGCGCGCGACCTGACGCTCAAAATAATTGCCGGGCTTGCCGTAATCGCCCAGCCCCGCCGCGACATGATCGGTATTGTGGAGCTGCGCCAGCGTGTCGCACATCGCGTTATAGATCGCAGTGCGCTCGGGCGGGGTCTTGTCGGGCAGGGAGCCATCCCAAAGGTTGCGGCCCTCGACCAGCTCCATTAGGTAGAACATCGATCCGATAACCGCCGGGTCTTCGCACAGGCCGTAAGGGGTCGGCACCGGGAAGCCGGTCGGGTGGAGGCCGGCAATCAGCTTATATTCGCGGTCAACCGCGTGCGCGCTTGGGAGCAGCTTGCCAAAGGGCTGGCGGCGCAGGACATAGGCCTTGCCACCGGCATCAACGCGGTAGGTGGGGTTGGACTGACCACCCTTGAACTTGCTGAGCGTCACCGGGCCATCGACGCCGGGCAGGTTGTCCTTCATCCAGGCGGCGACCGCGCCGGCATCAATCGGATCATCGGCGGGAACCGGGATGGTCCCAACCATGGTGATGTCAGCCCCCGCTGTCATCAGTTGAACTCGATCACGGAACGGACCGTGTCGCCCGTGCGCAGCTTGTCGATCGCATCATTGACGCCATCGAGCGTGATCCGCTCGGCGACCATCGTGTCGAGATCGAGCTTACCGTCGAGATAGAGCTGGACGAGGCGCGGCATATCAATCGGGAAGCGCGTGGAGCCGAGCAGCGACCCTTGCAGCTTCTTTCCGGTCAGGAAGCTGGGACCCGGCAGGCTAACCATATTACCCGGCGCGATCATGCCCAGGATCGTCGCGGTGCCGCCGCGCTTGAGCAGCGCCCAGGCAAGCTCCGCCGTAGCGGGGCGGCCGACTGCCTCGATCGCGTAATCCACGCCACCACCGGTCAGCGCGATGACCTTCTTGGCCAGATCGGGATCGTTGGAGTCAAAGCCATGCGTCGCGCCGAGCCGTTCGGCGAGCGCACGTTTGTCGGCCACGGGATCGATCGCGATGATCTTCCCTGCCCCCGCAATCTTGGCGGCGTTGATCGCGGAAAGGCCGATGCCGCCGCAGCCGATGACCGCGACGGTTTCGCCACTGCGCAACCGGCTGTCGTTAAAGATCGATCCCGCCCCGGTGATGACCGCGCAGCCAAGCAACGCCGCCCGATCAAGCGGCATGTCCTTGGAAATCGCGACGCAGGCATTTTCATGCACCAGCATCATCTCAGCAAAGGCTGAGAGATTGAGGAAAGGCGCGAGCGGCGTGCCATCTTTCAACGCGATGCGCGGCTCAGCGCCCTTGGGCCGCCGGGTCGAAGGATCGATACAAAGCGACGGCCGGCCCGTCACGCACATCTCGCAACTGCCGCAGAACACGGTGAAAAAGGTAATGACATGATCGCCAACCTTCAGCCGCGCGACATCGCTGCCGACCGCTTCGACGATGCCCGCCGCCTCATGGCCTGGCACCGTTGGCATTGGATGCGGGAAGCTGCCCTCAATAAAGTGCAGGTCAGACCGGCACACGCCGCACGCAACGGTGCGGATCAGCACCTCCCGCGGGCCAGGCTTTGACACCTGAATGTCTTCAATGACCAGAGCGGTCTTGGGTTCGTAGAGGACGGCTGCTTTCACGTGACTAAACTTCCCTCACTCTGCGCTTGCATTGAACGTTGCCATGACCGCTTCGTCACCCCCGCCCTGTGCCGGGGCCCACCGCGCATCGCGAGCCGAAGCGTGGATGGATGAGTGGCCCCCGGCACAAGGCCGGGGTCACGGATGTGGTTTTGGATCCGGCCCTTAGCGCCGCACCATTTCCTTCGCCGCTACTGCTGCTGGCAGGTCGGCATATTTCCCGAACTCATTGCGGGCAATGGCGCGGTTATGGACTTCGTCCGGGCCATCAGCGAAGCGCAATGTCCGCATTGCGGCCCAGGCATGGGCCAGTTCGAAATCGTCCGAAACGCCGCCGCCGCCATGCGCCTGGATCGCGTCGTCAAGGATTGACAAGGCCATATTGGGCGCCGCCACCTTGATCATCGCGATTTCCTGCTGCGCGCTCTTGTTGCCGGCCTTGTCCATCATGTCGGCGGCCTTGAGGCAGAGCAACCGCGTCATTTCGATATCGATCCGCGCTTTGGCGATGCGCTGTTCCCAGATCGAATGATCTGCAATCCGCTTGCCAAAAGCGACCCGCGTTAGCAGCCGCTTGGCCATCGCCTCGATTGCGACTTCGGCGACGCCGATGGTGCGCATGCAATGGTGGATACGGCCCGGCCCGAGGCGGCCTTGTGCGATTTCGAACCCGCGCCCTTCGCCAAGCAGACAATTTTCGACCGGCACCCGGACGTCCTTCAATTCGACCTCACCGTGCCCGTGCGGGGCATGGTCATAGCCATAGACGCTGAGCATGCGGCGAATGGTGACGCCGGGGGCATCCATCGGCACCAGGATCTGGCTCTGCTGGCTGTGGCGCGACCCTTCCGGATTGGTCTTGCCCATCACGATGGCGATCTTGCAGCGCGGATCACCGACGCCCGACGACCACCATTTGACGCCGTTGATGACATAATGATCACCGTCGCGGACCATGCTGGTTTCGATATTGGTCGCATCCGATGAAGCGACGGCGGGCTCGGTCATCAGAAAGGCCGAACGAATCTCGCCATTCATCAGCGGTCGCAGCCATTGTTCCTTGTGCTCGCGCGTGCCGTAACGGTGGAGCACTTCCATATTGCCAGTATCGGGCGCGGAGCAATTGAAGCACTCGCTCGCCCAGCCGATCTTGCCCATTTCCTCGGCACAAAGCGCGTATTCCAGGTTGGTGAGCTGGGTGCCTTCAAATTCAAAACTGTCATCGACATGGGTCTGGCCCGAATGCGGCGGCATGAAGAAATTCCACAGCCCCGCTTCCTTGGTCTTGGCTTTCATATCTTCGATGACCTGGATCACCTTCCAACGTTCGCCCTCATGGCTTTGCTGGTGATAGATATGGTCGCGCGGCCGGATTTCGCGATCGATGAAGTCCTTTACGCGATCCCGAAAATAGGTCTCGCGTTCGCTCAGCGTGAAATCCATGGCACTCTCTCCAACGGCTTTGTCTGGGCCGACTTAGACCGTACCGCGTTTTCGGTAAAGCCGGTCTGCGCAGTGAATTCGTCCTTTTGTTGCCTCAAATGAGGGTATCCAAAGCTGCCGAAAAAGGGACTGTTTCTTCGAAAAGATGCTGTTAAGCTCGTCCGATGGAGGCGGTGGGGACAGTTCAGGACAGCGCGAACGGAAGCACATTGCGTTTCCGCGCCAAGCGCGACGCCATTCTCGCTGCTGCTGCCCAGGCGATTAATGAACAAAGCGCCAAGGGCATGACCTTTGCCGATGTCGCCCAGCGCGTGGGGCTGAACACCACCAGCGTCACTTATTATTTCAAGCGCAAGGAAGACCTTGCCGCTGCCTGTTTCGAATATACGCTCGAACAGCTCCAGCTGATGCTGGAGGATGCGATGAAACAGCCGACACCGCAGCAGCGAGTCGCGCGCTATCTGGCGATTAATATGGATCGGCTCGCGCGCATTCAGCGCGGCGAGGCAACGTCATTCGCCGTGCTCTCGGACCTTCGCGCGATGGAGGAGCCAGTCCGTGGCCGTCTAATGACCGGGTGGCGCGATGTGTTCCGCCGAACCCGCGCGCTATGGGGCCCCGGCGAAACCCGCGCCGAAACCGATCTGAACGGCGCGCGCGCGCATGTGTTGCTGGAAAATACCTTTTGGCTGCCGATTTGGCTGGTCCGCTATGACCCGGATCAGTTCGACCGCGTCCAGCAACGGCTGATGGCGGTATTTTCCCAAGGGATTGCTCCAAGCGGCGCGGCTTGGGCACCGGCCCGGATTGATCTTGATCCTGATGAGGCAGAACCGGGTCGCGAGGCATTTTTGCTGGCCGCGACAAGGCTGATCAACGAGCTTGGTTATCGTGGCGCATCGGTGCAGAAAATCGCCTCGCAGCTGAACGTGACCAAGGGCAGCTTCTATCATCATCTCGATGCCAAGGACGATCTGGTGATCGCCTGCTACAAGCGCAGCCTGGATACGATCGCCAATGCGCAGCGGCTCGCCGGGCTGGAATCGGGCAGCTATTGGCAGCAATTGTCCAGTGTGATTTCGACGCTGCTCGACATTCAGTTTTCCGAACGCGGCCCGCTTATGCGGACCACGGCACTTTCCGGGCTGCCGCGATCAGTGCGTAGCGCCATGGTCGATCGTTCAAACCGGATTGCGCGGCGCTATGCCGGCATGATGACCGATGGCATCGCCGAGGGATCGATCCGCCCGATCGATCCGCTCATCGCGGCGCAAGCGCTGATGGCGCTGCAAAATGCCGCATTCGATATGCGCAAATGGGCCAGCACAATGCCGCGGGAGCGGGCGATTGCCTTTTATGCTTCGACAGTGTGTTTCGGGCTGTTCGATAATCGGGTGCTGGCGCTGTAAATCACGTGCCGGTGCTGCCCTGATCTAGCAACCGGCACCCCCTCCGCGTGATCCTCAAGCCGATTTTGCTGCATTCATCCGTTGCAGCAACACGCCAGCGCGCCAGTAATGAAAGATGGCCCAGGGGGTCAGCAAGCTCGCGCTCATCAGTGCATAGCGCAGCGATTCAGCCCCGAAAATCGGCTTATAGAGATCACTCAGAATGCCGGTGACGCTTGGGCCTAGCCCCAGCCCGATCAAGTTGATCACCAACAGCGTTATCGCTGCCCACACCGCCCGCATCCGGGTTGGTGCCAGCCCCTGGATCAGCGCAAAGCTAGGTCCAAGATAGCTTGATGCCAGCAGATAGGAGATGATGATCGCCGCGAAACCAGTCGTCAGATCATAAGTAAAATAGAACAGCACGGTAAACGGCAGCGCTATCAGCTTGAGCGCTGCGACGAACCAGGCTTGGACATGCAACCCATGGCGCCGTCCTAGCGTATCGGCGATCCGCCCGCCCATGATGCCGCCAAAAGCGCCTGCCAGGGCAACAGCGGGCGCATAGATCAACGACACCTGCATTAATGTCATCCCGAAGGAGCGTTGTAGATAGGACGGGCCGAAATTTGCCGTGGCATAGCCGACCAGCGAGGTGATCGTGACGGCCAGGATCAGATGGATGGCGGGCGGGCAGGCAAACAGGCTTTTCAACCCATCAAAAAGCGACGGCAGCGCCGATGTATCCCGCACCTGTGATGGCGGATCGGACAGGCCGCGGCGCGGTTCAACCATTGTCAGCCGCACAATGATTGCCAGCAGAATTCCTGGCAGGCCAACCGCCGCCATCGCCCAACGCCAGCCATAGGCGCTGGCGATCACCCCGCCGATGATCGCGCCAAAGCCACCGCCCAGCACAACGCCGGTTGAATAAATTCCCATCGCGCCGGCGCGCTTTTCGGGCGGGTAGAGATCGGCGATGATCGAATGACTGGGCGGGCTTGACCCCGCTTCCCCCACGCCCACGCCGATCCGGTAGATCAACAGTTGCAAAAAGCCTTGCGCGGTGCCGCACAGGGCGGTCATCGCGCTCCATAGCGTCAGCGAAATGGCGATGATATCGCGTCGGCTATGCCGATCCGCCAGCCACGCAACGGGGATGCCAAGCGTGGCGTAGAATAATGCAAAGGCAAAACCCGACAGCAGCCCCAATTGGGTGTCGCTCAGCCCGAGATCGGCCTTGATCAGTTCGAGCAGGATCGAAAGGATATAGCGATCCATGAAGCTGAAAAAATAGACCAGCGTCAGCAGCAACAACGTCAGGCTGCGGCGGCGCAGGGCACGCTGGTCTGCGGTTTCGATCGGAGAGATACTGATACTGGCCATGCGGCAACCGTTCCAAGGTCAAAGGGCAGAAAAAAAGCCGCCGCCTGGGTAACCCCCAGGCGGCGGCCAATCTAATCGGACGAGATCATTCTCAGAATTTCTGCGTGATGCCGAACTTTGCCGTGATGCCGAGCGGCGATGCCGTGAACGGATCATAGTTGAAGTCAAGCCGAGCAAAGGGCGGCAACGTGTTGAGAATGTTGAGCGCTGACAGCGAAATCGTCGTTTTGGTCGGCAGGTTCACCCGATAGGTGAAATCAAGCGTTCCGAACGATCCGATCTGGGCTCCCCCCGTCACCGCTGCGCCGGCCAGCGCCGGATTAGCGCCGAAAACCGATCCGGCAGCCGTGCTGAAGGAGCGTTGATCGGTATAGCCATCAACATAGTTATACTGGAGCCGAACGCTGTGGATATCCCGATCGACCTGCATGAAAACATTGCCCTTTAGCTGTGGCAACGGATACGCACTCGTCTGGAAATTGAGCAACCCTACCCCGTCAAAGGCAGGCTGAACGACAATGCCCTCAACCGTGATGTTCCCGGTCCTGTAGTTGATGACATAGGTACCATTCACGCCGAGCACGAGATCATATTCGCCCACGCCAGCGCGATAATTTGCCTGGAAATCAATGCCCGATGTCGAAACATTGGCGCTGTTGATCTGCTGGGTCCGCAAGCGTTGCACGTTATTGATCCCACAACCTGCGGCCGTGAAGGTAAAGCGGGCACGAAGATTGGCGAAGGCTGGATCGGTGCAATTTGCCGCCGTCCCAAACAAGGCACCGACAATACCGGCAACCGGCTCTGATTCAATCGGACCTGAGACATCATAGCGGAAATAATCGATGCTGGCATTGAAACCACCCGCATTGAAGATCAGCCCGCCACCATAGGTTGTTGTTCTTTCGGGCGAAAGATTCGGGTTACCGTTGATATCAATTGCGCGGAACGCCGTACCGATAATCTGCAATGAGGTGACATTACCATCAAGATTTGCAGCAGGCGGCCCACGGAAGGTGGTACCTGCACCACCGCGAATGGCCAACCATGGCGTCACCTGCCACCGAACACGGCCCTGCGGATTGAAGGTCGAACCAACAGAGCCGCCATAATCTTCAAAGCGGGCAGAGAACTGCACGTTCAGCGTATCAGTAACGGGTGCCTGCAATTCGCCAAACACGGCGTAAACGCTGCCACGCAGCGCCCGGTTAAGGTTCGTGCCGAGGAAGCCCAGCGCACCGGTCTGCTGCGTGCAAATGGCGTTGGCATTCAGCGGCGATCCCGGGCACGGATTAACCGCCAGATTGGAATCAGCATTATATTCGATCGCATATGTGTCACGGCGATATTGGCCACCAAGCGCGAAGGAGACGTCACCGCCGGGCAGCTGCAGACCGGTCTGACCGCTCAAGACGGCATCAACCACGATCAACTGCGTGTTGACGGCTGACCGCGACGTGCGGAAGAAATTATCAATCGTCGCCAAATCGTTCACCAGGCCAGCACCGGGCGTCAGGTTAAAGCCCGCTGGACTCCGTGTTCCTGCGAAATTGGGGTTGACGGCACCGGTCGCTCCGTTGGTCGAAATCGCGGTAGAGAACGGATTGAAATAGGTACAGCCATTGGTGCCAGCCACCGCTGCCAGCTGCGCTGCGGTGAGGCCAGCACGCGATGCCGAAGATGCAAAGGCACAATTAGGGCCGCCGAAACCGGCAAGGGCATTCTGCAACAGATCGCCAAAAGTATCGGTACCCTCAATCGCGCGATCATATTCAGAATAAGTGAACCCGGTATCGAGGTTTAAACTGCTATTAATCGCCCACTCAAGGCCGGCGGTGAACCGCACCGAATGCGATTCACGTGGGCTGAATGCCGCACCGCGATCATTGGTCGCATTCTGGAACAGCGGATTGCCGCCGAGCAGGAAGGGACGAAACAGCACGGGAAAAGCGCTGATCGGTTGGCCGGGCGCGCAGCCCGCGGCCGCACCGTAAAGCGCACAATAATCGCGTTGCGCAGGCGCATAGCTGGGAACGACAAAGAGACCAAGGCCGGCCACGTTTGACGGAAGCAATGGACTGAGGCCATTGACTGGCGCACCCGACGCCGAAATCAAGTTGTTAAAACCATTGGCCGCGTAACCCGACGGCGACAATGTGGGCAAATAGCTGGGCGAAGTCGTAATCCGCGAGCGCGATGTGCCGTAAAGGGCGCTGGCCGAGAACTTCAAATCGGGGGTCAGATCAATCTTGGTCTCGACATAGGCTTGCAGCCGCTCTTCGGGTTCAACCAGATTGTCGAATTGGCCAAAATTGGTGAAGCAGCGATCATTGCCAGGACGCGCAGCCGGCAAGCTCCGGAAACCACCAACCGCTTCGCAACCAAGATCGGTCGAAAATGCGCTGCCGCCGACCAGCGGGCCATTAAAGTCAAAGTTGCCGGGACTACCACCGCCGCTGAAGCCGCCTTGTGGATTGTTCTGGTACGGTTGCACGGTGAATGGACGATCCGTCGTGCGCAATTCTGAGCGGCGCTGATAGCCAAAGGAGGCGAAGACCAGGAAGCCGTCCTTGTGGTGACCATAGCTGATCGCCCCAGTATAGTCGCCGTCAGAACCCGGAATATAACGATAGTCGCCCGATGCCTGGAACCCCTGCTGTTCGCTGCGGGTGATGAAGTTGACCACACCGGCGACCGCATCGGAACCATAGGTAGCAGCAGCGCCGTCCTTCAGAATTTCAATCCTGCCGATGGCGCTTTGCGGCAACAGGTTAATGTCGACAACCGGAACGCCGGTACCAGCACTGACCACGCGTTTGCCATTGAGCAAGACCAGGGTGCGCTGTGGACCCAGACCGCGCAAATTGACGCTGGCCACGCCTTCCGACCCTTGAGCGCGCGCATCAAACTGATTCGCATCGCCGAGCACGCCGTTTGACGTCGGGAGATTCTTGAGGAGATCAAGCGCGGTGGGGCTACCCTGACGCGACAACTCGTCGGACGAAATCACGTCAACCGGAAGTGCAGCATCTTCAGGCGTGCCGCGGATCAGCGATCCGGTGACGACAATGTCGGGGGCAGCTTGCTCAGTATCGTCGCTTTGCGGTAGCGAGGCGGTCTGCGCCGACGCCGGCATGGCGATACCTAGGGCAAGGACGGAGCAGGCACAGGCGGCCAACAACTTAGTCTTAAGCATCTCTCTCTCCCACAAGGTCGGATCACTAGGCGGATTCCGTACCGTAATCTCGAATAGACAGAGAGAGAGCCGCTGCGTCAAGCGAAACAAGGGTTGCCAGATGCTACCTTTACAAGGGCTGTTGCTAAAAAGTCATATATTGGACACACAGCCGGTCAACAGGACCGGCTTTCGAAACCCCGGACACCCAAGCTTTGTCGGACGCCGATAATGGGCGCTCAACCATCGGCAAAGCCCCAATTTCCGGAACGTTAATAGCCGTTAAGCCGGGCAAATCTTTCACGATGGAACGCGGCGTTGCCCCACATTGCCTCCAGCACAGCCGCGCGCTTGATGTAGAAGCCAGCGTCATAATCATCCGTCATGCCGATGCCGCCATGCAACTGGATCATCTCGCGGCTCGCCAATTTCAGCGTATCACTTGCCACCGCCTTGGCCAGCGTCACTGCCTGGTCGACATCCGATCGACCGGAATCGATTGCCTCAAGCGCGGCTTCCACCGCCGACCGCATCAGCTCAATCTCAGTGAACAGCTTTGCCATGCGGTGCTGCAGCGCCTGAAAGGTAGAGAGCAGCTGACCGAACTGCACGCGCGTCTTCAGATAATCATTGGTGGTCTCAAACGCCTGCACGGCAAGGCCGAGCATTTCGGCACACACTGCCGCCGTTGCGCGATCGATAATGGCCTGAGTAGTGGTGCCTTCAAGCTTTTCGGCCGGAGCGCCGTCAAAGCTGACCTGTGCATGACTGCGTGAATCGGCCATTTGCCGGTGCGCCCGCGTGACGCCCGGCGCGTTGCCCGCGACCAGATAGAGCCCGTCAGTGGCGGCAACGACGAACAGCGCAGCGCTATCACCTTCAGCCACAAATGCTTTCGTGCCGGTCAACTTGCCGTCCTGCACGGTCGTCGCGATTTTGGCTGGATTGTGGACCGGGCCTTCGTCAATCGCCAACGTCGCGACGACTTCGCCGGTGGCGATCCGCGGCAGCCAGCTCGCCTTTTGCGAGGGCGAACCGCCGAGAACGATCGCCGTCGCCGCCGCCGCCGTCGATGCCAGCGGAGAGGCCGCCAGATTGCGCCCGAGCTGTTCAAGCACCAGGCCAAGCGACAAATAGCCAAAGGCCGTGCCGCCAAATTCTTCAGGAATAACAATCCCGGCCAGGCCCATTTCTGCCATCTGGCGCCAGGCATCAGCATCATAGCCAGCCGCCGGCGCGGCATCGCGCATCTTGCGGAAAGCGGCGACTGGCGATTCATTGTCCGCCCATTCGCGCACCATGTCGCGGATCATCGTCTGTTCGTCGTTCAGTGCAGCCATTGTTCTGGTCCCGCTTGTCGATCAATTCACAATCGCCATCCCGGCGAAAGCCGAAGTGCCGGTTTTCCCTGGTCGGTTATTGCTATTGGTGATCGAGCATCCCGAGAATGCGCTTGGCGATCACATTATTCTGGATTTCGGTTGAGCCACCATAGATTGAGACCGCCTTGCCCCACAGCCAGGTGCGGGTCTGCGCGAGTTCGGCATCGCTGAACCCCTCACCCTCCCAGCCGAGGCCATTCATGCCCATGATTTCGATCGCCAGTTCGGCGCGATCCTGCGTCAGCCGCGCGCCGACATTTTTCATGATCGAAGACGCCGCCGACGGTCCTTGATTGGATTTCGCTTCAATCGCGGCGCGCCGCAGCGTCAGCATGAAGGCGCGCTGGTCCATCTCGTGCCGCACGATCCGCATCCGCAAATCGCTGTCCGCCAAACTGCCATCGTCATTGGCACCGCGATATTCCTTGGCGAGCGCTGCCATCGGCTTGCCCGCAAACAGCCGCGCGGCAGCGCCACCGCCCGAAAGATTGCTGCGTTCATGCTGCAGCAATCGCTTGCCGATCGTCCAGCCCTGCCCTTCGACACCAACCAGGTTTTCCTTGGGCACCTTCACATCAGTGAAAAAGGTTTCACAGAATGGCGACTGGCCGGAAATCATGCGGATCGGCCGGACTTCCACGCCGGGCGAGGTCATGTCGATCAGCAGAAAGCTGATGCCCTCATGCTTCTTGCTCTTGTCGGTACGGACGAGCGCGAAGCATTTGTCGGCCCATTGCCCGCCAGAGGTCCAGGTCTTCTGGCCGTTGACGAGATAATGGTCGCCCTTGTCCTCGGCAAAGGTCTGCAAGCTGGCGAGGTCCGATCCCGCGCCGGGCTCTGAATAGCCCTGGCACCAGCGCACTTCGTTCTTGGCAATCGCGCGGATATGCTCCTGCTTTTGCGCTTCGTTGCCATATTCGAGCAAGGTCGGCCCGAACATCATCACCCCCATGCCACCAATCGGGTTCCACGCGCCGACGCGACCCATTTCTTCGGCGAGCACCCGCGCCTGATGCTTGTCCAGCCCACCACCGCCATAAGCCGCTGGCCAGGTCGGCACGCCCCAGCCCTTGTCGCCCATCGCTTTGACCCAGCCCAGCTCGTCGGCGGATGCATTGCTTGGCCCCTCCAGCAGGGACATGCTGTTGTCCTTGCCTTTCAGCGACGCGGGAAAATTATCCGCGAGCCATGCCCGCACCTCGGCGCGGAAGGCGTCTAGCGCATTGGCTGGCGTATCGAGTTCGGGTGCGGTTGCCATGGACTCTCTCCTTCGGGACCGAATCTGAAGATCGGGTATGGCGGATGCATCGCACAAATCAGCGCGGCGCGCAAAGGCCGCAACGGCCAAATCTTGCTTGTCCGCCGCTGCCGTTACGGCATAAGGCCCTGCCCGCCCGCTTCATGCTCCCCGGGAGCCAACCCAGCCGGAAGCTGCCCGATGTCATTTGCCAACCGCGCCGTCCCGATTGTGCTCGCCGCTGTGCTGATCGACACGATTGGATTCGGCATCGTCATCCCGATCCTACCGCAGTTGATCACTGATCTGGGCCATGTTGATCTTGACCAGGCGACCCGGATTTCGGGCTATCTGCTCGGCGTCTATGCGCTGACGCAATTTTTCGCCGGCCCAGTGCTCGGCAATCTCGGCGATAGTTTTGGCAGGCGGCCCGTGCTGATCGCTTCGATGCTCGCCTTTGCGGCCGATTATGCCTTGATGGCCTTTGCCCCGACGTTGGCCTGGCTGTTCGTCGGCCGCGCCGTCGCTGGCGTCGCTGGCGCGATCTATGGCCCGGCGAGCGCGGTGTTGGCAGACGTTACCCCGCCCGAGGGTCGCGCCAAGGTGTTCGGCTATATCGGTGCAGCGTTCGGCATCGGCTTCATCATTGGCCCGGCGATTGGCGGCTTGCTATCTGATCTTGGCCCCCGCGCGCCCTTCATCGCAGCGGCGGCCCTGGCGCTGATCAACGCGACGGCGATGGTTTTCCTGATGCCGGAATCGCTCGCCCCGGCGCTCCGTCGCCCATTCGACTGGCGCAGTGCAAATGTGATCGGCGCGTTCCGCCCACTGCTCAAAAGCGGAGGCGCAGCCCCGCTGCTGATCGCCTGGTTCATCTGGTCCCTGGCCAGCAACGTCTATCCTGCCACCTGGTCGTTCTGGTCGGCAGCGCGCTTTGGCTGGGATGCGCGCGCGATCGGCTGGTCGCTGGCGTTTGTTGGACTGGTGATGGCGAGCGTCCAAATGCTGCTGACCGGCCCGATCATTGCGCGGCTGGGAGAGCGGCGCGCTGCGGTCCTCGGGCTAGCGAGCGGCACCGGCGCCTTCTTCACCTATGTCGTGATCACCCAAGGGTGGCAGGCCTATGCGGTATTCCTCGTGAGCGGACTGTCGGCGCTGGTCTTTCCAGCGATGAACGGGCTGCTATCGCGCTTGGCCGATGCCTCGCATCAGGGCGCATTGCAGGGCGGTATTGGCAGTATGAACAGCATCGCCGCCGTGATCGCGCCCTTGCTGCTCACGCAGGCGCTGGCGAACGGGGTCGAGCGCGGCTTTGCGGGGGCGGCGTTTCTAGTGGCGGGGGCGCTCGCGGGCGTGGCGCTGCTGATCGTGGTGACGAAGGTGCTGGGTCGGGTGCCGCCAAAGGGCGCAGCAATCGAGGGAACGGCGACAGGCTAGCCCCTACCCCTCTTTCTCCGGCCGCCGCGTCAGTGCAACATCGAGGTGACCGCCGGCATCGACCAAGGTCACCTCGCCGGTTACTGCGCGCATCGCTGGATCGAGCAGTGCGACGATTGGCGCAGCGACATCGGGGGCCATCGTCGCCATTGCCATCGGCACGCTGGCGGCGATGCGGGCGTTGAGCTTGGCAAAGCCCTCTTCGCCCAACCGCTTTTCAAACCAGCCGGTGCCGACATAACCAGGGGCCACGGCGTTGACGCGGATCGCCGGGGCAAGCGCGCGCGCCAGGCTCTTGGTCATCGTGATCAGCGCGCCCTTGGAGCAGGCATAAGCGACCGATGACCCCATGCCGAAAACGCCCGCAACCGATGCAACGCTGACAACCGCGCTCATCGGACCCGCCTTCATTGCCGGGGCGCAGGCGCGAATCATCTGGAAGGCGGCAATGGTGTTCAGACGATAGATGTCGATGAAATCCTCCGCCTCGAGGGCATCGAGATCCTCGTGATTGGCGAATTTGGTGCGGCCCGAATTGTTGACCAGAAAATCGATGCGCTCAAAGCTATCGACCGCGACCTTCGCCAGCTTGCGGCATTCACTATCCTCGACAATGTCGGCCTGCACGGCGATCGATCCATTGCCGATCTCTGCCGCCAGCGCCTCGGCATCATTCTTGCTCGACGCATAGTTGATCACGCAGCGCACGCCGCGCTCGGCGAGTTGCCGAACCACCGCCGCGCCAATGCCTGTGCCGCCCCCCGTTACAATGGCGACACCGCCTTGCATGCGATCGGCGCTCAAGCGGCAGCACTCGGGCGAGCGGACGCTCGCGCATGCCACGCGGTTAAATTGGGCATATCGTCGGGAACGGGCATCCCGATAAAGGTGGCGAAATCGACCGTGCACAGCAAAGCGATGTCAGCGATCGAATAATCCTTGCCCGCCAACCAGGGCCGATCGCCGAGCGCGCTATCGAAAACGCGCAGTGCATCATTCACCTTTGGTCGGTTGCTTTCGCCGAAATCCTTATATTGCGGCACGACGACGCGGGCCGTGAAGGGATGGCTGTGCTGCCAAACCATGGATAGCGGTGTGCCCAGTCGAAGCTCGACCCGCCGAGTCCACATATCGACTTCGGCCACGCCCTTTGGCCCCTTGCCGAACATCGGTGGATCGGGATTGAGCGCTTCGAAAAAGCGGCAAATTGCGATGCTTTCTGTAATCACCTCGCCATCGTCGAGCTTGAGCGCGGGGATCTGACCAAGCGGATTGACTGCCAGGAATTCAGGTTTCTTGTGATCTCCGGCCATGATCGACAGCAACTCGGTGGGCACTTTCAGCCCCTTTTCCGCCAGAAAAATACGAACGCGGCGCGGATTCGGCGCGGGATTGGCGGCGTCAAAAAACAGCACAAACTTGCCCCTTGGTGATTTTCGAAGATTGCGTATGGCATTTCGCACAAGCCTCGCCTAGCCATCCCAATCGCCAGACACGGCAATGATGGGGACGAAATGACCGACGCAGGGATGACAGCCGCAACGCTCCTGACCAGCGATTTCGAGACCTTGCCAACGTTGCTGCGCGCCCATGCGGCGGAACAGGGCGCCAAGCTGGCACTGGTCGATGAGTTCGGAACGATCAGCTATGCGACCCTAGATCGCATCGTCGACCAGGTGGCAGCCGCGCTTCAACGCGATGGGGTTGAACAGCGCACCTGCGTCGCAATCTGTGCAACACCCTCGATCAATTACAGCGTGGTGTTCCTCGGCGCGCTTCGGGCCGGATGTGCCGCAACGCCGCTTTCGCCCTCCGCCACAGGCGAGTCGATCGCTGCGATGATCCGCGATAGCGGTGCCCCGATTGCCTTTGTCGATGCGAGCACGATTGGGTTGCTTGACGGGCAAAGCCTTTCAGCCAGCCTGATTGACCTCGATAGTCCGTCCTTCTCCGCCTGGCTCGCACCAGAAGGAACGAAGCCCGCCGATGTGACAATCCTGCCGGAAGATCCCTTCAACGTTATCTATTCGTCGGGCACCACGGGCACCCCCAAGGGCATTGTCCAGAGCCACGCGATGCGATGGGCGCATATCCACCGAAATTCGGGCGCGGGCTTTGGCGACGCGGTGACGATGATTGCGACGCCGCTCTATTCGAACACGACGCTCGTCACCTTCCTGCCGACCCTGGGCTGGGGCGGCACAGCGGTAATCATGAAGAAATTTGATGCACGCCGGTTTCTGGAACTGGCCGCCGCCCAGCGCGCGACGCATGCGATGCTGGTGCCCGTGCAATATAACCGCATCATGGCCGTGCCGGATTTCGATCACTTCGATCTTTCCGCCTTCCGGCTCAAAACCTGCACCAGCGCGCCATTTTCTGCAGCATTGAAAGCAGATGTCGTTGCGCGCTGGCCAGGGTTGCTTGTCGAATATTACGGCATGACGGAAGGGGGCGGCACGACAATGCTGGTTGCCAACGCCAACCCGACCAAACTGCACAGCGTCGGTGTGCCAATCGACGGCCATGACATCCGCTTGATCGACGATGACGGTAACGAAGTTGCCCCCGGCGACATGGGCGAGGTCGTCGGTCGCAGCCCGGCGATGATGACCGGTTATCATGGCCGCAGCGATGCCACCCGCGCGGCCGAATGGTATGACGCAGAGGGCAGACGCTACATCCGCCACGGCGATGTCGGTCGCTTCGACGAGGACGGCTTTTTGATCCTGATGGATCGCAAAAAGGATCTGATCATCTCGGGCGGTTTCAACATCTATCCCTCCGATCTGGAAGCGGTCCTCGCTCAGCATCCCGATGTCGCCGATAGCACGGTGGTTGGCGTGCCGTCGGAAGCTTGGGGAGAGACCCCCGTTGGCTTTTATGTGGCGCGTGGGGAAGGCAGCGATCCGGCCGCGATCATGGCCTGGACCAACGAACGTCTGGGCAAGACCCAGCGCCTGTCAGCCCTGCATCAGGCCAGCGAATTGCCGCGCAGTGCGATCGGCAAAGTCCTCAAGCGCGAATTGCGCGACCAGCTTGCGAAAGTCCCTGCATGACACCGATTGCTGATATCCTGGCCGCGATGGTCCCGACAGATGGCGGCTATACCGGAACAATCCCGGCTGGCTGGTTACAGGGGCGCACAGCCTATGGCGGGCTGTCGAGCGCGATTGCCCTGCACGCGGCGCAGCAATGCGAGCCAGATTTGCCGCCGCTCCGCTCGGCCCAGATATCCTTTATCGGGCCGCTGGCGGGCGACATTACCGTGACTGCGACCAAGCTCAGGCGGGGGCGGACGGCGGCCTTCATCCAAGCCGACATTGTCTCTGAAGCCGGGCTTGGCCTGCGCGCGACCTTTGTCTTCATGGCAAGCCAGCCGTCCAAGCTGGATTTTGATCAGCGGATGCCGGTCGATCGGCCCTATCCCGCACCCGATGCCAAGGTCTTCACCGGGCCACCGGAATATTTCATCCACAATTTCAATTTTGTCGATCAGAAGGATGGCGTTGGCCCCGGCGAGCTGCTGCGCTGGGCACGACTGCGCGCGACCGCCGGGCTTGATCCGATGGTGCAGATGATGGCGATTGCCGATGCCCTGCCCCCGGCGGTCGCCCGCCTATTTGACGGCAGCTTTCCGCCGGTCAGCTCGGTGACCTGGATCGTCAACCTGCTGACGGACACACCGGCCACGATTGACGATTGGTGGCTGTTGTCCGCCAAATCGGATTTCGCGCGCAACGGGTGCAGCAGCCAGACGATGCGGGTGTGGAATGCCGAGGGGCAGTTGATGGCGGAAGGCATGCAGAGCGTGGCAATCTTTGTCTAACGGCCCGCTCGTTCCAAAGGCCACGCCGCTTGCGACAATTTGCGACAGTTTTGATCATCGCTGACAAATCGTCGCGACAGCTGACGTCCAGATAGGTCCAGACGATGGGGATCAACTCCATCAGATCATCAGGATCAACGCCATGAAGAATTTCATTATTGTTGCTGCCTTAGTGACGACGGCCATCGGCGGCGTGGCCATTGCAGGTCAGATGGAGGGCGGTCCTCGTCATGGGCCACACGGAGGCCTGATGGCCCAGGCCGATGCCAATCACGATGGCACGCTTACCCGCGACGAAGTCATCGCCGCAGCTACCACGCGCTTCGACAAGGTCGATGCCAACCATGACGGCAAGATCACCGCCGAGGAACGCAAGGCTGCCCGCCAAGCGATGCGTGAACGCTGGATGGGCGCGAAAGCCGATAGCGGGTGGCGCCACGGCCCCGGCATGGGACATCGTGGTCCAGGCGGCCCGGGTGGTCCAGGCGGTCCAGGCATCGGTCACCCCGGCCCCGGCGGCGGCCCCGAAGCCATGCTCGCCCGGCTCGACGCCAACAAGGATGGCAAGATCAGTCGCGACGAATTCATCACCCCGATGACCGCCCGCGCGACCAGCCATTTCGATCGGATCGATGCCAATCATGACGGCTTTGTCGAGAAGGCCGAAATGGATGCCGCGCGCCAACGGATGCGCGGCGGACCCGGTCATCCCAATCCCGCTGGGGCACCCGGCGAGCCGCAGCAGCCCAATTCCGGGCAGTAACTTCCCTCTCGCCGGGCGGGTTCCCCCCCTCGCCCGCCCGGCGATAGTGGTCGGCCCGTGCCCGCCAACAATTGCTGTCCGGAGCCGACTTCCATGCTAGACAGAGTGTCGATGGTCGATCAGCCCCATCTTCTGCTTGTCGATGATGAGCGCTCGATCCGAGAGCCGCTTGCACAATTCCTGCAAAAACAGGGGTTTCGTGTCACCCAGGCGAGTGATGCTGCAGCCGCACGGACCCGGCTGGCCGCTTATGCGATCGATCTGATCATTCTCGATATCATGATGCCCGGGGAAGACGGGCTAAGCCTGACCCGCCACATCCGCGAAACCAGCGAGATCCCCGTTATCCTGCTGACCGCGCGCAGCGAAGAGACTGACCGCATCGTCGGGCTGGAAATGGGCGCGGACGATTATGTCGTAAAACCCTTTTCCCCGCGCGAACTGGCGACGCGTGCCAAGGTCATCCTGCGCCGTGCGGCCAGTGGCGGCGCGCGCCAGCACGCCCCTGATTCAGGTTCCTATGCCTTTGCCGGTTGGGTGCTGAAAACGGGCGAGCGCGCACTGGTCGATCGCGAGGGCGTGTCGGTCGCGCTGTCCACCGGCGAATATAACCTCCTGCTCGCGCTCGCTCAGCGCCCACGCCAGGTCCTCACCCGCGACCAATTGCTCGATTTAACCCAGGGCCGCGAAGCCGCCGCGTTTGATCGCGCGATCGACAATCAGATCAGTCGCCTGCGCCGCAAGATCGAATGTGATGCCAAAGCCCCCGACCTGATCAAGACAGTCTGGGGCGGCGGCTACACATTGGCAGCGGAAGTCACCCGGCTTTGACCAAATTCTGGCCCCGCAGCCTTTCCAGCCAGATGGCGGTACTGGTGGCGATTGCGCTGTTCGTCGCGCAATCGATCAACTTTGCCATGCTCTATCAGGGCCGGCGGCAAATATTGCAGCAGCAGGTGGTCGGCCCGGCGCTGACGCGCATCATCGACGTCACTGATCGGCTGGCTGCTGGCAGAAGCATCGAAACGCTGAACCGCGACCGGATTCGCATCATGCGCGCCAATCCCATTCCCGTCAGCCGCCACCCCTTGCCAGATATCGAGCAAGCGCTGCGCGCCGCGTTGATCGATGCCGGCATCCCGGTCGGCACCATTACCAGCGATGTCCGCCCGATTACCCCCAACGACCATCGGCTGGAACGCTATGGGCGGCGGATGTCGCGCTTTGCCCGCTATGGTGCCGAGCTGATCATCGCGGTCGAGTTACCCGGGCGCTATTGGCTGGTTCTGTCCGCGCCCTGGCCGCGATCCGGCTGGCCGTTGCTGGGACAACTCATCGCCCAAACACTGATCCTCTATGCGGTCGTGCTGCTGCCGGTGCTCTGGGGCGCGCGGCGCATTTCGCGGCCACTGCAATCGCTGGCGGGCGCGGCCCAGCGCTTCAAGCCCGGCGAACCGCAAGACCCGCTCGATGAAAGCGGGCCCCAGGATGTCCGCGCGGTAATCACCGCGTTCAACGCCCTCAGGCTGCGGGTGACGGCGATGCTGGATGAAAAGGACCGGATGCTCGGCGCGATTGGGCATGACCTGCGCACGCCTTTGGCGGCGCTGCGCGTCCGGATTGAATCGGTCGATGATGATGATGACCGCGCGCGCATGGCCGACACGATCGACGAAATGAACCGCACGCTCGACGACATCCTGTCGCTTGCGCGGCTTGGTCGCCCGAGCGAGGGCAAGACCGAGGTCGATCTGGGCGCGCTGGTCGATGCCGTGGTGGAGGATTTTGTCGCGATCGGCAGCCCGGTGGCTTTTGTCGAAACGGATCGGCTGACGCTGGCTCTGCGCCCCTCGCTGATGCGCCGCGCGATCCGCAACCTGATCGAAAATGCCGTCAAATATGGCAAATCGGCCGAGGTGCGACTGGAGGCCAGCGCCAAGAGCGTTGCGATCATCGTTGCCGATAAGGGGCCCGGCATCCCCGCCGATAAGCTGGAGACAGTGTTCGACGCCTTCACCCGGCTGGAAACATCGCGTAACCGGGATACCGGCGGCTCTGGTCTTGGCCTGGCGCTGGCCCGCGCCATTGTCCGCGACGCAGGCGGCGACATCACGCTTGCGAACCGGGTGGATGGCGGGCTGAACGCGACGATTACGCTACCGCGCGTCCTTTGAAGCCAAGGTGCGTCTCCGCAAAGCCTGCGCCCCGCCTTCCTCAATCCCACGGTCAACAGCTATAAGCGGATCAATACGCCACGCACTGTATCCGGCGCGACCTGGGCGCCCAATTCGGTGACCTGGACCGGCAACAACCGCACCCATATGATCCGCGTGCCGGAGGGCGACCGTTTCGAGCTTCGCCTCGCGGACGGTGCGGTGAACCCCTTTCTGCTGCCCGCCGCCGTGCTCGCTGCGCGCGCTGGAGGGGGCGAGCGTGCTGCGCGAGGCGCTGGGGTCGCTGGTGCCTGCTTGCCTGAAGCTGAAGCATGTTGAATGGAACGATTATGCCCGCCATCTGACGCAGTGGGAGCGCGACAGGACGCTTGATTGCTGACATGTTGACCAAATAGCAAAAGCGCGGGAGGAGAGGACGGAACATGGCAATGCTTGAAGGCAAGGTGGTCGCCGTCACCGGGGCGGGGCGCGGCATCGGGCGTGAGATCGCTTTGCTCTGCGCGCGCGAAGGAGCCGCCGTCGTCATCAATGATTTCGGCGGATCGGCGGACGGCGAGGGTCTGGATGCGGGCCCGGCGCAGGAAACCGCCAACGATATCAAGGCGGCGGGCGGGCGGGCGATCGCCAATACCGCCAGCGTCGCCGACCCCGCCGGGGCCGCCTCGATCATCGAGGATGCGGTCAAGTCCTTCGGGCAGATCGACGCGATCGTGAACAATGCCGGCATCCTGCGCGACCGCATCTGGCACAAGATGAGCCATGAGGATTGGAGCGCAGTCATCGACGTCCATCTGAACGGCGCATTCAACGTATCAAAGGCAGCGACCCCCTATTTCCGCGATCAGGGATCGGGCAGTTTCATCCATTTCACCTCGACCAGCGGGCTGATCGGCAATTTCGGCCAGGCGAACTACTCCGCCGCCAAGCTCGGCATTGTCGGCCTGTCGCAGTCGATCGCGCTCGACATGGCGCGCGCGGGCGTGCGCTCCAACTGCATCGCGCCATTCGCCTGGAGCCGGCTGGTCGCGACCATTCCAGCGACCACGCCCGAGGAAGAGGCGCGCATCGAGCGACTGAAGACGATGAGCGCGGACAAGATCGCGCCGCTCGTCGCTTTCCTCGCCTCCGATGCGGCAAAGGAGGTCAGCAACCAGATCTTTGGCGTGCGCAAGAACGAGATATTCCTGTTTTCGAAACCGCGCCCGATCCGCTCAATGCAGAAATCGGAAGGCTGGACGCCAACCAGCATCGCCGAGGAACTGCTCCCCGCCTTTCGCCCGAGCTTTGCCGATCCGGCCGAGCGATCGGGCGACGTGTTCAGCTACGATCCGATCTGATCGGGCGGCCATGTATCCCCTGCTTTCCGGCCTGACGGTGATCGAGGCATCGTCTTTCGTGGCGTCGCCTTCCGCCGGGCTGTATCTGGCGCAGATGGGCGCGGAGGTGATCCGCGTCGACCAGATCGGCGGCGGTCCCGATTTCGGGCGCTGGCCACAGGCGGCGAACGGCGCGAGCCTCTATTGGGAGAATCTGAACCGCGCCAAGAAATCGGTCGCGCTCGATCTTGGTCGGCCAGAGGGCCGCGAATTGCTGCAGCAAATGGTGCGCAGCATTGGCCAGTGCCTGACCAATTTTCCGGTCGCGGGATTCATGGCGCATGGCCGTTTGGCGGAGGGTCGCGCGGACCTGATCACCGTGCGGGTGATGGGGATGGCCGATGGCAGCCCGGCACTCGATTACACAGTGAACGCGGCGGTCGGCTATCCGGATATGACCGGGGCGGGGCCGGAGCCGGTCAACCATGTGCTGCCCGCCTGGGATTTGCTGACCGGCGCCTATGCCGCCTTTGCCATGCTGGCGGCAATCCAGCACCGGCAGACCACCGGCCTGGGCCAGGAAGTGCGCATCCCGCTCAGCGATGTCGCCATTGGTACCGTCGCCAATCTGGGATCGATCGCCGAGATGCGCGACACCGGCGCTAACCGCGAACGGCTGGGCAATGCGGTGTTCGGCGCATTCGGCAAGGATTTCGTAACCCGCGACGGCGTGCGGGTGATGATCATGGCGATCACGCCAAAGCAATGGGCGGCCCTTGTTGTGGTGCTCGACATCGCGACCGATATCGCCGCGATCGAACAGGCGCGTGGGGTCAGCTTCGCGCGCGATGAGGGGTTGCGCTTCCAGCACCGCGACGCGTTGTTTCCGCTGGTGGCATCAAAGGTGACAGCGCGCGACTATGCCGGGTTGAAGGATGATTTCGACGCGCATGGCTGCTGCTACGGCCCCTACCAGACGATGCTGGACGCAGCGCATGATCCGGTGCTGGTCGGCAGCAATCCGATCTTCGGCGCGACCGCCAACCCCAGCGGAGTCGCCTATCCGGCAGCGGGGGCGTTCGCGACGATCCCGCAGCTCGAACGCGGGGCGCCCCGCCCTGCACCCCGGCTAGGGGCGAACAGCGATGAACTTTTGGAACGCGTGCTTGGCCTCTCCTCAGGACAAGTGGCCGCATTGCACGACAAGGGACTGGTCGCGCAGGCCTGATCGCCCGCTGCGCACAACCGACAGGATAGATGATGCACGACTATACCGACATTCGCGAGGAAGTGGCCAAGCTTTGCCAGCAATTCCCGGGCGAATACTGGCGCGCCAAGGACCGCGCGCGCGCCTATCCGACTGAGTTCGTCACGGCGCTGGCAGAGGCCGGCTATCTCGCCGCGCTGATCCCCGAGGAATTTGGCGGTGCCGGCCTCCCCATTTCGGGTGCGGCGGCGATCCTGGAGGAAATCCAGCGACAAGGTTGCAATGGCGGCGCCTGCCATGCGCAGATGTATATCATGGGCACGCTGCTGCGGCACGGATCGGATGCGCAAAAGGCCGAATATCTGCCGCGCATCGCGACCGGAGAACTGCGGCTGCAGGCGTTCGGCGTAACCGAGCCGACCAGCGGCACCGACACGCTGTCGCTCAAGACAACCGCAAAGCGCGACGGCGACGATTATGTCGTCAACGGCCAGAAGATTTGGACCAGCCGCGCCGAGCATAGCGACCTGATGCTGCTGCTCGCCCGCACCACGCCGCGCGAGCAAGCCGCCAAGCGCACCGATGGCTTGTCGGTCTTCCTCGTCGATATGCGCGCGGCGGTGGGCAATGGCCTCACGATCCGCCCTATCGAAACGATGATGAACCATTCAACGACCGAGGTTTTCTTCGACAATCTGCGCGTCCCCGGCGCCAATCTGATCGGTGAAGAGGGCCAGGGCTTTCGCTACATTCTCTCGGGCATGAATGCAGAGCGGTTGCTGATCGCGGCGGAGTGCGTGGGCGATGCCAAGTGGTTCATCGACAAGGCGAGCAGCTATGCCAAGGAGCGCGTGCTGTTCAACCGCCCGATTGGCCAGAACCAGGGCGTCCAATTCCCGATCGCGCGCGCCTATGCCCAG
Source organism: Sphingomonas sp. 28-62-20 (assembly GCF_002281505.1). Taxonomy (NCBI): domain Bacteria; kingdom Pseudomonadati; phylum Pseudomonadota; class Alphaproteobacteria; order Sphingomonadales; family Sphingomonadaceae; genus Sphingomonas; species Sphingomonas sp. 28-62-20. Next base: position 1,679 of record NZ_NCGH01000006.1, on the reverse strand, counting down.
ATGCGCGCCGCCGAGCTGATGGTGCAAGAGGGCCTGCGCAAATATGAGGCTGGCGAGGCGGTCGGTGAGGAAGCCAATATCGCCAAGATGCTGGCGGCAGAGGCCAGCTGGGCGGCGGGCGAAGCGTGCATCCAGACGCATGGCGGCTTCGGCTTCGCGGCCGAATATGACATTGAGCGCAAATTCCGCGAGACGCGGCTCTACCAGGTCGCACCGATCTCGACCAACATGATCCTCTCCTTCATCGCCGAGCATGTCCTCGGCCTGCCCCGTAGTTATTGATGGGCGCTTGGGACGCCTGGATTGGCCGCAGCGAGACGCGCCATGACCAGCTGACTCCCGCCTTGCTCGCCCGGTTCCGCGCGACGATCGACAGTGAAGAAACCAACGAAGCCGCGCCCCAGGGCATCCATTTCTGCCTGTGCACCCCCGATGCCGCGACCAGCGTCCTCGATAGTGACGGGCATCCCAGGCGCGGCGCTCTCTTGCCGCCGGTGCCGCTGCCGCGCCGGATGTGGGCATCGAGCAAAATCGAGTTCCTGTCCCCGCTGACCGTCGGCGCGGCGATCAGCCGGCGTTCGACCGTGACCGGCATCGCCGAGAAGACCGGCGCGTCGGGCGATTTGGTGTTCGTGACGATCGACCATGAGACCACGGCCGATGGCGTGATTGCGGTGCGCGAGGAACAGACTTTGGTGTTTCGCGCCGCGCCAACCGACGCCCCGGCACCGCGCCCGCCCGACCAGTCTATCGATATCGGCCAATGGCCGTGGCACCGCCCGCTCATCCCCGGCCCGGCGCTGCTGTTCCGCTATTCGGCGCTGACCTTCAACAGCCACCGCATCCATTACGACCTGCCCTATGCTGTCGGGGAGGAGCATTATCGCGGTCTCGTCGTCCACGGCCCGCTGACCGCGACACTGTTGCTCGATCTGGTCGCGCGCGAAATCGGGCCCAACCGTCTCCGCCACTTCGCGTTTCGCGGCGCGGCCCCTGCCTTTGCGGGGGAGCCGCTCCATTTGGTCGGCAGGCAAACAGGCGACGCCATCACGCTGTCCGCGCTCGGCGGCGATGGCCGCACGATCATGACCGCCGAAGCCACGCTTTCATGACCTCACACCCTGTCCCGAATTACCGGCTAATCTGTCGCATTCCGCCCCGGATTAATGGTCGCGTCCTTCTGTATCACGCCAACTGAAACCAACATGTTCGGGGATTTCCACGCAGATTGAAGGGGCCACAGCAATCTTGGTGGGCGGGGCATCGGGCACAGCTAGCAACCTCTCTTGTCATGACCTGCTCCCCTGAAAAGTCCTCGGATTGAGGTTAGCCTGTTCCTCAAGAGAGAGACAGGCAGTGAAGCGATTGAACCGCACCGGGATTGTCGGAGGCTCCAACTCCTGAGAAGGTGGATCCTGTATGAGCAAGACAACGAACAAGTTTTCACCCGAGGTTCGCGCCCGTGCGGTGCGGATGATATTGGACCACGAGGGCGATTATCCGTCGCGCTGGTCGGCCGTGGTGTCGGTTGCCGACAAGATCGGCTGCGCACCGCAGACGCTTCACGAGTGGGTGAAGAGGGCCGCGGTCGACAGCGGCAGGCGGGCTGGCGTGCCAAGCGATACGGTCGATACGCTAAAGGCGCTGGAACGCGAGAACCGCGAGCTGCGGCAGGCCAA